>JAJXYU010000153.1 GCA_021780395.1 Pseudomonadota bacterium | reverse complement strand
CCCCGCCGGCGGCGGCGTCGATCGACGGGAGGGAGGCACCCGCGCCGGACGACGCACCGCTCGGCCACGCGATCGCCCAGCTGCACGGCGCGTACGTGCTTGCCGAGACGGCGCAGGGACTCGTGCTCGTCGACATGCACGCCGCGCACGAACGCATTCTCTACGAACGCCTGAAGAAGCTCCTGCGGGGCGAGCGGCACGGCCAGCAGCTGCTCGTGCCCGAGACGCTGCGCGTGGGTCCGGCGCGCGCCGACGCGGCCGAATTGCACCACGAGGAGTTCGCGGCGCTCGGCTTCGATCTCGGTCGTCTCGGGCCGGGCGAGCTTGCGATGCGGGCCGTGCCGGCACTGCTCGCCGGCTACGAGCCGGCGGCGATCGTCGGCGACGTGCTCGGCGATCTCGTCGAGCACGGCGTCTCGCACCGGGTCGAGGAGGCGATCGATCGGCGTCTCGCGACCGCCGCGTGCCACGCTGCGGTTCGGGTCCACCGCAAGCTGAGCGTGCCGGAGATGGACGCGCTGCTAAGGGAGATGGAGCGGACCGAGCGCGCGGATCAGTGCAATCACGGCCGGCCGACCTGGGTGCGTCTGTCGCTCGCCGAGCTCGACCGGCTGTTCCTGCGCGGACGCTGATGCCGCGCACGGCGGTGCTGCTGATGGGGCCGACCGGCGCGGGCAAGACCGACCTCGCGCTGCGCCTGGTCGATCGCCTGCCGCTCGAGATCGTCAGCGTCGATTCGGCGCTGGTGTACCGCGGGATGGACATCGGCACCGCGAAGCCGAGCGCCGCGGTGCGCGCGCGCGTGGCGCATCACCTGGTCGACATCCGCGACCCGGCGGAACGTTACTCCGCCGGGGACTTCGTGCGCGATGCCGAGCGCGCGATCGGCGAGATCTGGTCGCGTGGGCGGATCCCGTTACTCGTCGGCGGCACGATGCTCTATTTCCACGCACTGACCGAGGGCATCGCGGAACTGCCGGAAGGCAACCCCGCGCTGCGCGCCGCGATCGATGCCGAGGCGGCGCGCGACGGGTGGGCCGCGCTGCACGCCGAGCTTGCGCGGGTCGATCCGGCCGCTGCCGCCCGCATCCATGCGAACGATCCGCAGCGCATCCAGCGAGCGCTCGAGGTGTTCCGCCTGACCGGCACGACGATCAGCGAGCTGCAGTCGCGGCGGCGCACGGCGCTCGCGGACGTGCGGTACCTCGAGTTCGCGATCGCCCCGGCGCGGCGCGGCGAACTGCACGCCGCGCTCGCGACGCGGTTCGGTGCGATGATGCGCGCCGGCTTCCTGGAGGAGGTCCGCGATTTTTATCGCCGCGGCGACCTGACGCGGGAACATCCATCCATGCGCGCGGTCGGATATCGGCAGTTGTGGCAGCATCTGGCCGGTCTGTGGCCGCTCGACGTGGCGGTCGAGGCCGGGATTGTGGCGTCGCGTCAACTCGCCAAGCGTCAGCTGACCTGGCTCAGGCGGCGCGTCGCCGCTCGGTGGTTCGACCCCGTGCGAAGCGACGCGGCGCGGGTGCTCGAAGAGGCGATCGCCGAGGCGATCGCGGTGCGCGAGTGACGCGTCCGGCGCGGCGGATCCGGGCCGGTCGGTCGCGTGCGCGGATGACCTCCTCGGAAGACCGCTGTGCTAGGATTTAGCGGCATTTGCCGCGGGTTCCAGGGTTTGCTGCCACGACCGGACAAATGACATCGAAAAACAAGGAGCATCACTCATGGCCCGTGGTCAGTCGCTGCAAGACCCCTTTTTGAACGCACTCCGTAAGGAGCGGGTGCCCGTGTCGATCTACCTGGTGAACGGCATCAAGCTGCAAGGACAGATCGACTCGTTCGACCAGTTCGTGGTCTTGCTGCGCAATAGCGTCAGTCAGATGGTCTACAAGCACGCAATCTCCACGGTGGTGCCGGCGCGCAACGTGCGCCTGCCGACCGGAGAGGATGGCGAGCTCGCCGAGCCAGCGATCGCGGAATGATGCGCGAGCGCCCGACCGTTGTTTGATCGTCCGCGGCGCGGCGAGCGCGCGGTCCTGGTGGGAGTCGGCATCGGCCGGCCGGTCGATCCGGCGGACATCGAGGAGTTTCGTGCGCTCGCGGCGTCCGCCGGCACCGACTGCGTCGGGGTCGTCCTGGCGACGCGCCCGCGCCCCGACCCGAAGTACTTCGTCGGCTCCGGCAAGGCGGAAGAGATCAAGGCCTGCGCCGAGGAGGCCGAAGCCGACGTGGTCTTCGTCGACCGGACGCTGTCGCCGAGTCAGGAACGAAACCTCGAGAAGCTCGTCGGTCGCCGGGTGCTCGACCGCAACGGCTTGATCCTCGACATCTTCGCGCAGCGTGCGCGCAGCTTCGAGGGCAAGCTCCAGGTCGAGCTCGCGCAGCTCGTGCATCTGTCGACGCGCCTCGTTCGCGGATGGACCCACCTCGAGCGCCAAAAGGGCGGCATCGGCCTGCGTGGTCCGGGCGAGACCCAGCTCGAGACCGACCGACGCTTGATCGGCAAGCGGATCCGGACCTTGCGCGGTCGGCTCGAGAAGCTCGCGCTCCAGCGCGATACCGGCCGGCGGGTGCGCCGCGACGTACCGGTGCCGACGGTCGCGCTGGTCGGCTATACGAACGCCGGCAAGTCGACGTTGTTCAACGCGCTCACCGGCTCCTCGACCTACGTCGCGAACCAGCTGTTCGCGACCCTCGATCCGACGGTGCGGCGGCTGCGTCTCGACGGCGTCGGCGAGACCGTGCTCGCCGATACCGTCGGATTCGTGCGGGAGCTGCCCCACGAACTCGTCGCGGCGTTTCGCTCGACCTTGCTCGAGGCACGCGAGAGCGACCTGCTGCTGCACGTGGTCGACTCGGCGGACCCGGCCCGGAACGAACGCATCGCGCAGGTTCGGGAGGTGCTGCGCGGGATCGGCGCAGGCGAGGTTCCCGAGCTGCTGGTCTTCAACAAGCTCGACCGCAGCGGTGAGGCGGCGCGAGTCGAGCGCGACGCCGAGGGCCACCCGGTCCGGGTGTGGTGCTCCGCGACCACCGGAGCGGGTCTCGAGGGGTTGCGCGAGGCGATCGCCGAGACGGTGAAGCCCGGCCGACTCGAGCGGACGCTGCGGTTGCCGCTGTCCGCGGCGGCACTGCGCTCCGAGCTGTACGGTCGCGATGCGGTGCGCGCGGAACGGCAGCGCGACGACGGCGGATGGGACGTCGACGTCGAGCTCGACGCGAACGAGCTCGCGGCGCTCGTCGGTCGATACGGTATCGCGGTCGAGGTCAGCGCCGAAGGCCGTACCGGCGAAAAAAAGCGAGTTGCGTGAGCGACTTGTGAGCGGCGGCCCGGCTGCCTAGAATGTCGCGCTCCGCACGGCGGCTCGAATGGGCCGCCGGCGGACGCCCCGAACGCTATTGTTAAGGTCCATGATGGCTTGGAACGACCCCGGCGAGAAGCGCAACCCCTGGAATCGCCAGCGTCCGCAGAGCGACTTGGACGAGATCCTGCGCAAGGCGCGGCGCTGGATCGGCGGGCTGTTCGGCCACAAGCCTTCCGGCGGGTCGGCGAAGCCGCCGATCGACTGGACGCGGGGCCTGGCCGTCGTCGTGGTCGTGATCGGCGCGCTGTGGCTCGGCAGCGGGTTCTACCGGGTGAATGCGCAGCAGCGGGCCGTGATCCTGCGGTTCGGCAAGGTCGTCGCGACGATGGGGCCCGGCTACAACTGGCACTGGCCGTGGCCGATCGAGCGCAAGATCATCGTCAACGTCTCACGCCTCTACAGCATCACCGACGACGAGAGCGTGCTCACCGCGGACACCAACCTGGTCGAGGTGAAGTCCGCGGTCCAGTACACCCAGCCCGATCCGCTGGACCTGCTGTTCCAGGTGCGCGACGTCGACGAGACGCTGGTGCAGGTCTGCGAGAGCGCGATGCGCGAGGTGATCGGGCAGGCGACGCTGAACCAGGCGCTCGCGATGGATCCGACGATCCCGGAACGCGCCCGCGTGCTGATCCAGCGCACGCTCGACGGCTACCGGATGGGGATCCACGTGGTCAGCGTGAACCTGACCGACATCAACGTGCCCGAGCCGGTCCAGGCGGCCCAGCGCGACGCAATCAAGGCCGACAAGGACCGCCAGCGCTACGAACAGGAGGCCCAGGCCTACCGTAACGATCTGTTGCCGCGCGCCCGCGGCGATGCGGCGAAGACGATCCAGGACGCCGAAGCCTATCAGGCGCGGGTCGTCGCGCTCGCGCAGGGCGATACCGCGCGCTTCGACGACGTGCTCGCGCAATACCGCCGCTCCCCGGCGGTCACGCGCGAGCGCATCTACCTGCAAACCATGCAGGAGGTGTACTCGCGCGCCCGCAAGGTCGTCGTCGCGACCTCGCACGGCGGAAACGTGATGTACCTGCCACTCGACAAGCTGCTCGCCGTTCCGCCGGGTGCGACGAACGCGTCCACGCACAACACCGGTTCGGTGCGGGTGCAAGCCGTGCTCCCGGCGCCTGCCGATGGGGCCACGCCGACCGACGGAACGAACCACGGCGGCGGAGGGCGGCACTGATGCACAACCGCATACTCCTCGCCCTGATCGCCGCGGCCGTTCTGGCGCTCCTGGCGCGCGCGAGCGTGTTCACGGTCAGCGAGGGTCAGGGAGCGATCGAGTCGGTCGGCGGCGAGATCGTCCACACGCATTTCGCGCCGGGCCTGCACTTCAAGGTGCCGCTGGTCGACCAGGTGTCGAAATTCGACGAACGCGTGCTGACCCAGTTCTATCCCGACGAACGGTTCCTGACGCACGAACAGGAGCAGCTGAACGTCGACTTCTACGTGAAGTGGCGCATCGTGCACCTGCGCCGCTATTACGAGTCGACCGGCGGCTCGGAGGACGTCGCGAACGCGCGTCTCGGCGAGACGATCGAGGACGCGATCAAGAGCGTCGTGACCCAGCGCACCCTGCAGCAGGTGATCACCGCGGATCGGACGGAGTTCACCCGCGCGATGATGAAGACCGCGGCGCCGGCCGCGCGCGAGCTCGGCCTGCGGATCGTCGACGTGCGCATCACGAAGATCGAGCTGCCGTCGCAGGTGCGCGATTCGGTGTTCGACCGGATGCGCGCGACGTTCAAGGCCCAGGCGGCGAAGCTGCGCGCCCAGGGGCTCGAGTCGGCCGAGACGACGCGTGCCGAGGCGAGCAAGGAGCAGACGGAGATCCTCGCGACCGCGGCCGCGAAGGCGCAGGAGATCCGCGGCGCCGGTGACGCGCAGGCGAGCAAGATCTACGCGCAGGCGTACTCGCAGGATCCGTCGTTCTATGCGTTCTACCGCAGCATGCAGGCCTACCGCCACGCGATCGGCACGTCCGGCGACGTGCTCGTGGTCTCGCCGAAGGGCGAATTCTTCAAATATTTCTCTCACCCCGGCACCGGGCGCTGAGGGTCGCGGGAGCGATCGTGAACATCGGCTGGAGTGAACTCTTGCGCACGCTGGGCGGCGCGTTCGCGCTCTATCTCGTGCTCGAGGGCTTGTTGCCGTTCCTCGACCCCTCGGCCGCGCAACGCCTGATGGCGCGCCTCGCCCAGACCGACGCCGAGCGGCTGCGATGGGGGGGGCTCGTGAGCATCGTCGCCGGGCTCGGCTTACTGTGGGTCTCTCGTCATGGGTAAGAACGTCGTCGTGATCGGTTTGCAGTGGGGCGACGAGGGCAAGGGCAAGGTCGTCGATCTGCTGACCGAATCGGCCCACGCGGTCGTGCGCTTCCAGGGCGGGCACAATGCAGGCCATACGCTGGTCATCGGCGGGAAGAAGACGATCCTGTCGCTGATCCCGTCCGGGATCCTGCACGATCAGGTGCAGTGCCTGATCGGCAACGGTGTCGTGCTGTCGCTGGAGGCCCTGTTCCGCGAGGCCGAGACCTTGATCGGCGAGGGGGTTCCGGTGTTCGAGCGCCTGCGCGTGAGCCCCTCCTGTCCGCTGATCCTGCCGTCGCACGTCGCCCTCGACCGTGCGCGCGAGCAAGCCCAGGGCGCGAACGCGATCGGCACCACCGGGCGCGGGATCGGTCCGGCCTACGAGGACAAGGTGGCGCGCCGGGCGGTGCGGGTCGCGGACCTGTTCCACCGCGAACGTTTCGCGGCGAAGCTCGGCGAGATCCTCGATTTCCACAACTTCGTGCTTCAGCACTACTTCCACGTGCCGCCGGTCGACTTCCAGCAGGTGCTCGAGTCGAACCTCGCGCTCGGCGAGCGGCTCAAGCCGCTCGTCGCCGACGTCACCGGGATCCTCGATCGTCTCGGGACGCAAGGGTGCAACGTCCTGTTCGAGGGCGCGCAGGGCGCGATGCTCGACGTCGATCTCGGCACCTATCCGTTCGTGACCTCGTCGACGACGACCGCGGGCGGCGCGGCGGCAGGCACCGGAATCGGGCCACGGCGACTGCACGAGGTCCTCGGGATCGTGAAGGCGTACGCGACGCGCGTCGGCGCGGGGCCGTTCCCGACCGAACTGTTCGACGAGTACGGCGAGCACCTGTCGCGGGTCGGGCACGAATTCGGCTCGGTGACCGGACGTCGCCGGCGCTGCGGCTGGTTCGACGCGGTCGCCTTGCGCCGCTCGGTGCTGCACAGCAGCTGCTCGTCGCTGTGCGTGACCAAGCTCGACGTGCTCGACGGTCTCGACTCGGTGCGCGTCTGCGTCGGGTACCGGATCGACGGACGCGTCGTCGATGCGCCGCCGATGTCGGCCGCGAGCTTCGGCGACTGCACGGCGGTCTACGAGGAACTGCCCGGCTGGAGCGAGAGCACCGCGGGCCTGTCGAGCTACGAGGCGCTCCCGCCGAACGCGAAGTCCTATCTCGCCCGCCTGCAGGCGCTCGTCGGCGTGCCGATCACGATGATCTCGACCGGACCCGATCGCGACCAGACGATCGTGCTCCAGAGCCCGTTCGCGTAACCTCCGCTCGCCGGGCGCGCGATCGCGCTCGGGGATTTCCACGAGTGCCATCCGGCGCCTCGGCGCGGACAATCGCCGCATGCACGGGTTCGAGCGCTTGCGGATCTTCCACGACCGGGCCGATGCGGGCCGCGCGCTCGCGTCGCGGCTCGGCGAGTATGCGCGGCGCCCCGACGCGATCGTGCTCGGCCTGCCGCGCGGCGGGGTGCCGGTCGCGCGCGAGATCGCGAGCGCGCTCGCGTTGCCGCTCGACGTGCTCGTCGTCCGCAAGCTCGGCGCGCCCGGACAACCGGAGCTCGCGGTCGGTGCGATCGCCGCGGGCGTCGTCGTGCGCAATCCCGAGGTCATGCGCGGGTTCGCGAGCGATTCGCGGATGATCGACGCGATCGCCGGGCGCGAACGGGTCGAGCTCGAGCGGCGGGAACGACTCTATCGCGCGGGATCGCCGCCGCTCGCGGTCGCGGGCAAGACGGTGCTGCTGGTCGACGACGGCGCTGCGACCGGCGCGTCGATGCGGGCGGCGATCGCCGCGCTGCGCGCGCGGCACGCCGCGCTGATCGTGGTCGCGTTGCCGACCGCGTCGGCCGAGGCCTGCGAGACCTTGCAGCGCGCAGCCGATCGCGTCGTCTGTCTGCAGACGCCGACGTCGTTCAACGCGGTCGGCGAGTGGTATGAACGATTCGACCAGACGACCGATCGCGAAGTGATCGATCTGCTGCAGGTCGGCCGGACGACGCCGACCGCGACCCACTGAGCCCGCCGCGGCCGGCGCGACGGGTGGGTTCAGCCCTCGAGCCGATGGTCCTGGGCGTGCCGCTTCTGCGCGTGCTCGTCGAGGAGCCGCCGGGCGGAGTCGAACGCATGCCGAAGCGCGGCGTAGGCGTCCACGTCCTCCGGATGCCGGTTCTTGGTGCTGTCGACGTGCACGGTGCGGCCGGGCACCTCGATATCGATCTTGATCACGAACGGTGCGCCCTTGTTCTGGTGCGCATCCGGCGTGTCGATCGTCACGTGGCAACCGATGATCTGCGAGTGGACCCGCTCGAGGCGCGCGAGCAGCTCACGGGCCTTGGTCTCGACCGCGGACGACGGGGGCATGTGGCGAAACGTGATTTGAAGCGATTTCTGCATCCGATTCCCCAGCGCGGAAGCGTTTGTCAATGTGGATCGTGCCAATGATCGCCGAATTTCCAGACACTGTCATGCGGGTTTTCCAGGAGTCCGGTTCGGACAGGCCAGATGGTCTTCGCGCGCGCGCATCGTATGCTTTCGTGCATGAACCTCGGATCGATCTGCAGCCGCGAAGTCGTGATCGCCGCGATCGACGACCTGATCGACTGGCAGGCCGGGGAACCCGACGGGATCTCCCGCCTGATCAAACGGCAATTGCGGGCGCGCTCACAGGGCGCGCCGGGGGTGAGGACATGAGCGTTCGCGTCGTCGTCACGGATCGCGCGCAGGCCCGGATCTACGCGGTGCCGCCGGCTCCCGGGCCCTTGCGCCTCATCGAACAGCTCGAGGACCCGCAAGCGCACTGGCACGACCGGGACTTCAAGTCCGATCGTCCCGGCCGCGTGTTCGATCACGCGGCCGGCGCCGGGCGGCGCGGCGCGGTCGCGCATCACGGCACGCAGGGCGAGCGCTCGCCCTCGAAACACGAGGCCGAGGCGTTCGCGCACCGCATCGCCGCCGCGCTCGAGCGGTCGCGGACCGATTTCACGCGGCTCGTGCTGGTCGCGGAACCCGGATTCCTCGGCCAGTTGCGCGCGGTCCTGCCGAAGGCGCTCGCGGCGACGGTGGTACTCGAGATTCAGAAGGATCTGGTGCGCCTCGACGAACGCGCGCTCGGCGAGCTCTTGCCGGCGGCGCTCTACGCGACGTCCGCGTGAGCCGCGCGCCACGCCGTACCGCGCCGCGTGATGCCGCGCCGCGTTCGTTTGCTGCTACACTGGGGATCTGACCGCTTGCCGGCGCCTGCCGGGCCGGGCGGCCCGCCGCGGGGGCGTCGATGCTGGAACGCATCGGCCCGCGACGGCACAATCAAGAACCTAAGTATTTGATATACAACCGGTTCTCGAGGAGTGGTGCCCAGGAGAGGACTCGAACCTCCACGAATTTCTCCACTGGTACCTGAAACCAGCGCGTCTACCAGTTCCGCCACCTGGGCAACAGGGGCGCGCCGATGGCGCAGGCGGCGAAATTTACGCACCGCCCCGTGCCTTGTCAATCGAATCGAATGCGGCGGCCCGGAGGCCGTCCGCGGGAGCATTGAAGACATGTCGAATCAGACCCGCGATCATGGATCGCGCAACGGCCGGCGGGCGAACGCCGCGGACCGAGCTGCCGCTCGGCGGCCCGGTGCCGGCGCGGACGATCCACCGGCGGCCGATTGGCGGGCGCAGGACCCGAAGTTCGAACTCGAGAAATCGCGCTATGCGGCGCCGATCGCGAGCCGTGAGCTGTTGCTCGCGCATCTTGCGCAGGCGCCGGAGCCGCTGACCACGGACCGCATCGCCCGGCGTCTCGGAATCACGCGGGACTCGGAGCGTGACGCGCTCGACAAGCGCCTCGCGGCGATGGTGCGCGACGGGCAGGCGGTGCTCACCGCGGCCGGCTATGCGAGCGTCGGATCGGGCGAACGGATCGCCGGTCGGGTGCGCGGTCGCGCGAGCGGCGAGGTCACGATCGTGCCGGACGACGGCGGCGCGTGGCTCGCGCTCGCGCGTGCCGACGCGGCGACGCTGATGCACGGCGATCGGGTCGAGGTGCGCGTCGTCGGTGTGAACGAGCGCGGCCGTCCGCTCGCGCGCCTGATCCGCCGCACCGCCGATGCGCCACCGAGAATCGGCGGGATCTGGCACACGGGCCCCGCTCACGGGCGGGTCGCGCCGGAGGATCCCGGCCACTGGTACGCGGTCGAGGTACCGTTCGCGGATCGCGGCGGCGCATCCGACGACGACTACGTCGTCGTCGAGATCACGAAGCGGTCGCTCGGCGAGATCGCGGCGCGCGGCCGGGTCGTCGAGGTGCTGCGCGATCTGCGACCGGCGGATCTGGCCGCCCGCCTCGCGCTGCTGCGCCACGACCTGCCGGAGCGGTTTCCGGACGAGGTCGACGCCGCCGCGAACCGCTTCGCACCGCAGGTCACGTCCGCCGACTGCGCGGGACGCGAGGACCTGCGTGCGCTGCCGCTGGTCACGATCGACGGCGAGGACGCGCGCGACTTCGACGACGCGGTCTACGCCGAGCCGCTGCGCGGCGGCGGCTGGCGCCTCGTCGTCGCGATTGCCGACGTGTCCCACTACGTCCGCGTCGGCGACGCGATCGACCTCGAGGCGCGCTCGCGCGCGACGTCGGTGTACTTTCCCGACCGCGTGTTCCCGATGCTGCCGGAACACCTGTCGAATCACCTGTGCTCGCTGATGCCGCGGGTCGATCGGCTGGCCTACGTCTGCGACATGCGCGTCGGCAAGACGGGCACGCTCGGCAAGGCACGGTTCTACGAGGCGGTGATCCGGTCGCACGAACGCCTGACCTACGAGAGCGCGTGGGCGTTCCTCGAGGACCCGCGCTCGCCCCGCGCACCCCGGCTCGCCGACGCCGTCGCCGCGTCGCTGCGCGCACTGCACGCGCTGTTCGGCGCGCTGAAGACGGCGCGCGACGCGCGCGGCGCGCTCGATTTCCGGGGCGGCGAGGTCAAGGCCCGGATCGGTGCGGATGGCACGATCGACGGCTTCCATGCGGTCGTGCGAAACGATGCGCACCGGTTGGTCGAGGAATGCATGATCGCGGCGAACGTCCAGGCCGCGACCGCGCTGCGTCTCACGCAGACCCGGAGCCTGTACCGCGTGCACGGCCGTCCGGAGGAGAAGCGTGTCACGGAGCTGCGCCGGGTCATGAACGCGCTGCAGATCGGTGCGCCGTTCTCCGAGGAGCCGACCGCGAGCGAGTTCCGGCTGCTGATCGAACGGCTCGTCGCCCGACCGGACGGCGCGCTGCTCGAGGGCCTGGTGATCCGGGCGCTCGCGCAGGCGGTCTATCAGCAGACCAACATCGGTCACTTCGGTCTCGCGCTCACCGAATACGCCCACTTCACCTCGCCGATCCGCCGCTATCCGGACCTCCTGGTGCATCGTGCGCTGAAGGCGTCGACCGCGCCTTCGAGTCCGTCCGGTCACCGCTACGGAACGGAGGAACTGCAGGCGCTCGGCCGCGAGAGTTCGCAGCGCGAGCGACGGGCCGACGAGGCGTCGCGCGAGGTGCTCGGGTACCTGAAGTGCCTGTACCTGCGCCCACGCGTCGGCGAAGTGTTCGACGCGACGATCACCAGCGCGCTCGAGTTCGGGTTGTTCGTGCAGCTCAAGGAGATGCCGATCGACGGGCTGGTGCACGTATCGGCGATCCCAGGCGACTTCTGGGAGCTCGACGACAGCGGACTCGGGCTCGTCGGACGCTCGACCGGGCGACGCCTGCGCATGGGGGATCCGGTGCGCGTACGGCTCGGCGTGGTCGACCTCGCGCAGCGCCAGGTGGACTTCGAGATGCTGGATCATGCGGAACCGCGGCGCACCGGTCGTGGTCCGCGTCGACCGGGCGGGCGACGGCGGGGTGCGCGTGGCTGACGCGACCCGCCAGACCGTGCACGGCCTGCACGCGGTCGATGCCCTGCTCGACCGGGCGCCGGAGCGGGTGCTCGAGCTCTGGGTTGCCGCGGCACGCGACGATCGGCGCATGCGGGAGTTGAAGCAGCGCGCCGAGGCGCTCGGCCTGCGCGTACAGAGCGCGACGCCCCAGACCCTTGCGACGCTGGCGGGAGCGGGCGCGGTGCACCAGGGCGTCGTCGCCGCGATCCGCCCGAACCCGCCCTGGGACGAATCGGCGCTGCTCGCCGCGCTCGACCGGCTCGGCGAGGAGCCGCTCCTGCTGGTGCTCGACGGCGTGACCGATCCGCACACCCTCGGCGCGTGCCGGCGGACCGCCGAAGCCGCGGGCGCCCACGCGGTCGTGATTCCGCGCGACCGGGCCGCCGGCGTCGACGGCACCGCCCGCAAGGCGGCGGCCGGCGCCGCGGACTTCGTGCCGGTCGTCGCCGTCAC
>JAJXYU010000148.1 GCA_021780395.1 Pseudomonadota bacterium | reverse complement strand
GGCGGTGCGCGATGGCGGCGCCGATGTGTTGCCGGTCCCGGTTTCCCGGGCGACCGACGGCGAACCCGCGACCCTCGCCGCCGATGACGCGACCGTGCCCGGCCACGCGCCGCTCGGTCAGGCGATCGCCCAATTGCACGGCGCGTACGTGCTCGCCGAGACCGCGCAAGGCCTCGTGCTCGTCGACATGCACGCCGCGCATGAACGGATCCTCTACGAGCGGCTGAAGAAGCTGCTGCGGGGCGAGCGGCACAGCCAGCCGTTGCTCCTGCCCGAGACGTTGCGTGTCGGTCCGGCGCGCGCCGATGCGGCCGAAGCGCACCACGCGGAGTTCGCCGCGCTCGGCTTCGATCTCGGGCGCATCGGGCCGGGGGAACTCGCGATGCGGGCCGTGCCGGCGCTGCTGGCCGGCTATGCGCCGGCCGCGCTGGTCGTCGACGTGCTCGGCGACCTGGTCGAGCGGGGGCTGTCGCACCGGGTGGAAGCGGCGATCGACCGGCATCTCGCGACCGCCGCGTGTCAGGCCGCCGTACGGGTCCATCGCAAGCTGAGCGTCCCGGAGATGGACGCGTTGCTGCGTGAGATGGAGCGGACCGACCGCGCCGATCAGTGCAATCACGGTCGGCCGACCTGGGTGCGCCTGTCGCTCGCCGATCTGGATCGGCTGTTCCTTCGCGGTCGCTGATGCCGCGCGTCGCGGTGCTGCTGATGGGCCCGACGGGCGCCGGCAAGACCGATCTCGCGCTGCGCCTGGTCGAGCGTCTGCCGCTCGAGATCGTCAGCGTGGACTCCGCGCTCGTGTATCGAGGGATGGACATCGGCACCGCGAAACCAGCCGCGGCGGTGCGCGCGCGCGTGCCGCACCACCTCGTCGACATCCGCGATCCGGCGGAGCGCTATTCGGCCGGCGACTTCGTCCGCGATGCGGGACGCGCGATCGGCGGGATCTGGGCCCGCGGGCGGATTCCGTTGCTCGTCGGCGGCACGATGCTCTATTTCCACGCGCTGACCGAAGGCATCGCGGAGCTCCCGGAAGGCGATCCCGACCTGCGCGCGTCGATCGACGCCGAGGCGGCGCGCGTCGGTTGGGCGGCATTGCACGAGGAACTTCGGCGGATCGATCCGGCCTCCGCCACGCGCATCCATGCGAACGATCCGCAACGCATCCAGCGGGCGCTCGAGGTGCATCGCCTGACCGGCGCGACGATCAGCGAACTGCGCACGCGCCGCACGGCCGCGCTCGCGGACGTCCGTTACCTGGAATTCGCGGTTGCGCCGGCGCGGCGCGCCGAACTGCACACCGCGCTCGCGGCTCGGTTCGACGCGATGATGCGCGCCGGGCTCCTGGACGAGGTCCGGCATTTTTATCGCCGCGGTGACTTGACCCGGGAACATCCGTCGATGCGCGCGGTCGGATATCGCCAGTTATGGCAGCATTTGGATGGCGTCTGGCCGTTGAACGTCGCGGTCGATGCGGCGGTTGCCGCGTCGCGTCAGCTGGCCAAGCGCCAGTGGACGTGGCTGCGGCGGCGCGCCGGTGCCCGATGGCTCGATCCCGCTTGCGGGAATGCGAGGCCGACGGTCGCGGACGTGGTCGCGGCCGAGATCGAGGCGCTCGACTCGAGATGATGCGCGCGGGTGTCGCGGTGAACGGTCGGCGCCGCGTGCGAGGACCTGCCGGGAGCGCCGCTGTGCTAAAATTGAACGGCATTTGCCGCGGGTTTCACGGTTTGCTGCCATGACCGGACAAATGACATCGAACAACAAGGAGCTTCACTCATGGCCCGTGGTCAGTCGCTGCAAGACCCGTTTTTGAACGCATTGCGGAAGGAGCGGGTGCCCGTCTCGATCTATCTGGTGAACGGCATCAAGCTGCAAGGGCAGATCGATTCGTTCGACCAGTTCGTGGTCCTCCTGCGCAACAGCGTCAGTCAGATGGTCTACAAGCACGCGATTTCCACGGTGGTGCCGGCGCGCAACGTGCGCCTGCCGACCGAAGAGGATGGCGAGCTCGCCGAGCCAGCGATCGCCGAATGACGTCCGGACGCGCGACCGTTGTTTGATCGTCCGGCGCGGGGCGAGCGCGCAGTCCTGGTCGGCGTCGGGATCGGCCGGCCGGTCGATCCCGCGGACATCGAGGAATTTCGCGCGCTCGCCGGGTCCGCGGGGACCGACTGTGCCGGCGTCGTGCTTGCGACGCGTCCGCGGCCCGACCCGAAGTACTTCGTCGGTTCCGGCAAGGCGGAGGAGATCAAGGCTCGTGCCGAGGAGGCGCAGGCCGACGTGGTGTTGGTCGACCGGACGCTGTCGCCGAGCCAGGAGCGCAACCTCGAGAAGCTGGTCGGCCGCCGCGTGATCGACCGCAACGGCTTGATCCTCGACATCTTCGCGCAGCGTGCCCGCAGCTTCGAGGGCAAGCTCCAGGTCGAGCTCGCGCAGTTGACCCATCTGTCGACGCGGCTGGTTCGGGGCTGGACCCATCTCGAGCGGCAAAAGGGCGGCATCGGCCTGCGCGGTCCGGGCGAGACCCAGCTCGAGACCGATCGGCGTTTGATCGGCAAGCGGATCCGCACCTTGCGCGGACGCCTCGAGAAGCTCGCATTGCAACGCGATACCGGTCGGCGGGTGCGCCGCGACGTACCGGTGCCGACCGTGGCCCTGGTGGGCTATACCAACGCCGGCAAGTCGACGTTGTTCAACGCGCTCACCGGATCGTCGACCTACGTCGCGAACCAGCTGTTCGCCACCCTCGATCCGACGGTGCGACGCCTGCGCCTCGAACGCGTCGGCGACACGGTGCTCGCGGACACCGTGGGATTCGTGAGAGAGCTGCCGCACGAGCTCGTCGCCGCGTTCCGCTCGACCTTGCTCGAGGCGCGCGAGAGCGACCTGCTGCTCCATGTGGTCGATTCGGCCGACCCGGCCCGTCAAGAGCGCATCGCCCAGGTCCGCGAGGTGTTGCGCGGAATCGGCGCCGGCGAGGTACCCGAGCTGCTGGTGTTCAACAAGATCGACCGCAGCGGCGAGCCGGCGCGGGTGGAGCGCGATGCGGACGGCCGCC
>JAJXYU010000246.1 GCA_021780395.1 Pseudomonadota bacterium | reverse complement strand
CCATAAGGCGGCGCCCCTTGCGCGAACGTATCGAGATCGGGAATCCGATGATAGGACCCGTCGAGCGCGTACTCCCAGTGATGGTAGAGGCATTTGAAGGTCCTCGACTCTCCGGTCGAGCCACGTCCGCACGGCCGCAAGCGGTTGCCGCGGTGCTGGCAGACGTTGTAGAACGCGCGCACACCGCCGTCGCGCTGGCGCACGATCAAGATGGATTCCGGGCCGATCTCGGTGACCAGGTAGTCGCCCGGCTTGGACAGGTCGACCGCACGGCCGCCGAGCAGCCAGACCTTGGTCCACATCCGCTCCCACTCGAGACGCATGAACGCCTTCGACGTGTAACGGCGTTGGTCGATCACCTCGTCGCCGAGCGGCGGGTCCTCCGCCTTGTCGACCGGAGTGCCCGGGCGGGCCGAGGTACGGCCGTCGTCTCCGGGAACCACGCGGCGCACCTTGCCGTAGGCCGGCGTCTTCGATCGTTCGCGGAAGCCGGCCTCGGCGTCCGCGGATCCCGCTGGTTTGGTCTCGTCGCTGGACATCGTCGCCACCTCGTCAGGCATCGAGCCTGGCCGCCCAACGCAGGCTCCGGCGCAACAACTCGTGGTACACCGGCAGCTTCCAGCTGCCGCGCTCGACCGTCGGGTAATCGGCGATCATCGGGCGCATGTCGTAGCGGCCGCGGCAATGGCCGAGCGTGCAGTAGAGCACTTCGCCGCCGGCGTGACGGTGCAGGTACATCACCGGCTGACGGTCGTCCTCGCCCGGCCTCGGCCAGTGCCTCTCGACGAACCCCGGCGCCTCGCCGCGAAAGCGCGCGTGCAACAGCGTCTCGAACTCGCCGCGGAACTCGCAAAGATACAACTCGTCGTCGGCATCGAACGGCTCGATCCCCGCGACCAGCGGATGCGCGGGATCGCTGACCTCGACCCGGTACGGCGCGACCGGCGGATGCGCGAGAAACTGGCTGCCCAACATGCCCATGAAGCGCGGCGCCTCGCGCGGCGCATCCCAGCCGCGACCCTTCAAGTATCTGAGCACCGAGTTCGTACCGTGCAACGCAACCCAGCGCCGACCCGCCGCGAGGAAACGCTCCAGCGCGCCGATCTCATCAGAGCGCGGCAGCACGTTGCAGGTATAGGTCACCAGCAGGTCAGCGCCGGCGATCGCCTCGCCGTCGCGGTAATCCTCGCCGACGCGCGTACGGATGCGCGCATGCTCGCCGAGCAACTTCAGGAGCTCGAGGCGGGCGAAGTCCATGTCATGGTAGAGCCCACCGCACACCAAATAGGCGTTGATCGGTCCGCTGGTCATCGGCGAACGACGCGCGCGCGTCCTCTCAAGAATCCAGCGCGCGCGTCACAGCTGCACACGCTTGGTGAAGCCGTTGTCGGCGATCACGTTCGCCCCGGTGATCAGGCTCGCCGCGGGGCTCGCGACGAACACGATCACGCGGGCGATCTCCTCGACGCTGCCCATGCGCCCGCAGGGGATCTGCTTGAGCGCCCACTCGTAGAACTTCGGCTGGGTGCCCTTGATCATCTCCCAGGCGCCCCCTTCGAAATAGATCGGCCCCGGCGAGACGGCGTTCACGCGCACGCCCTTCTTGCCGACGAACTGCGAGAGCTGCTTCGAATACGTGATCAAGCTCGCCTTGATCGCGTTGTAGGCCATCGGCGCGGCGAAGGTCTCGACCGCGTTGGTCGAACCGATGATCACGATCGACCCGCTGCCCGACTTCTCCAGATGCGGCATCAACGTCTCGCAGCCGCGTACCGTATGCAGCAGGTCGACCTCGAAGTTGCGCACCCAGTTCTTCTCGCTGTCCATGCCGCCGCCGGCGCTCACGCCGGGGACGAAGACGTCACAACCACCGAGCGCAGTCACGGTCCGCTCGAGCCAGGCCTTGTAGGCGTCGGCGTCGCGCACGTTCACCGCCTCGCCGATCACCTGGTTGTCCGGTCGCTGCAGAGCACGCACTGCCTCATCGACTTCATCCGCGGTGCGCGCGCAGAAGCCGACGTCGGCACCCTCCGCGATCAGCATTTCGACGACGCCACGACCGATGCCCTTGGTCGCGCCGGTGACGATCGCTTTCTTGCCCCGTAGTCCGAGATCCATCGGGCTCCCCTTGAGTGGAAATTCCGCGGGCCGAGCCGGCCGGGCCCGGGCATTGCGCCGAGCATGCCGATTATAGAGCCGTACCGACCTAAAAACAAACAGTCTTGACTGTTTTTTTAAGACTGCAGGATCGACGTCCCTGGTTGGACGGCGATCCGGTAGCACCCGTCGTTCACGCCGCGGGTCACTGCGCGACCAGACCGTTGTCGATCAGGATCTCCGCCGCGTTGACGAAACGGGACTCGTCGGAGGCGAGGTACAGCACCAGGTGCGCGACGTCCTCGGGCTTGCCGAGCCCGACGGGCGTCTGCTCGTATGCGGACATCTGCATCCCGAGTTCCGCAGTCGCCTTGACGACCATCGGCGTCTCGATCGCGCCCGCATGGATCGAGTTGCAGCGGATCGCGTACTTGTTCATCTGACAATGCACCGCGATCGATTTGGTCATCGAGCGCACCGCGCCCTTCGCGGCCGAATAGGCGTAGAACACCGGATAGCCGAGGTGTGTCGCGGTCGAACACATGTTCACGATGGAGCCTCCGCCGGAGTCCTTCATCAGCGGGATCCCGTACTTGCACGCGAGAAACACGCTGTCGGTCATCACCCGCAGGTGCTTCTGGAAGTCCGCGAGACTCGCCGACTCAGGGGTTCCGATCACCACCATGCCGGCGTTGTTCACCAGCACATGGAGCGCGCCGAACCGCCGGCGGATCTCCGCGTAGACTTCCTGCCAGCGCGCCTCGCTCGAGACGTCCTGCACGATGAAGAACGCCGCCCCCGGATGCGCCGCGTTGATCTGCTGCTCGAGTGCCCGTCCCGCCGCCTCGTTGACGTCGGTGATCACGACCCGCGCGCCTTCCTGAGCGAGCAGCATCGCATCGGCCTTGCCGAGCCCCGACGCGGCACCCGTCACCAGCGCGACTTTTCCGCTGACCCGTCCCATACACTGCCCCTCATTG
>JAJXYU010000019.1 GCA_021780395.1 Pseudomonadota bacterium | reverse complement strand
GCCGGACATCCTGCGGCTGCTGTCGCGGATCTATCCGTACATCGCCGCGGAGCTGTTCCTGCGGTGGAACGAGGACGAAGTCGGCGACTACGCGCTGCGCGTGCTCGAGGTGCTCGCCGGCCTCGGCCTGCTGAGCGCGACTGCGGACCGCGACGAATGGCGCCGGCCCGCGCCCGCGACGGCCGCGGCGGTGCGCCTGTCGGGTCTCGCGGCCGCGACGATCCAGACGGTCGAACGCTACTATCTCGCGATCGCGCTGCTGCTGCGCGCCGGGAGCGGCCGCATCGGCCAGCAGGCCCTCGAGGAAAGTTGCCGCCTGACCGCGCAGCGGATGACCATGCTGTACGGGTTCGAGTCGCCGGAGTTCTTCGACAAGGCGATGTTCCGCAATTTCCTCGAGCTGTTGCGCCGGCGCGGCGTCGTTCGGACCGGCGAGGATGGCACGCTGCATTTCGACGAGGCGCTCGCCGCGGTCGCGGTCGATGCGCAGATCGTGCTGTCCGAACAGATCCGGCACAGCATCCTGCAGGTCACCTCGGGCTGAGGCGGAGCGCGGCTTCCGAGCGCTTCAGTCCCAGCCGGCGCCGGCGCGGTCGCGCTTCGAGGCGCCGCGGCGCCGCTTCGCCTCGAGCCGCCGTTCCTTCGACCCGCGGGTCGGCTGGGTCCGATGGCGCGGCTTCGGCTCGATTCGCGCGCGGTCGATGAGTTCCTCGAGCCGTTCGAGCGCGTCCCGGCGGTTGCGTTCCTGGCTGCGCTCGCCGCGGGCGATGATCACGATGCTGCCATCGTCGGCGAGGCGCCGGCCCGCGAGGCGCCGCAGCCGCCGCTTCACCTCGGGCGCGAGCGTCGTGTTCGCCGCGAGCAGGAAGCGCAGCTGCGCGGCGCTCGCAACCTTGTTCACGTTCTGTCCGCCCGGTCCCGAGGAGCGGACGAAGGTCCATTCGATGTCGCGCGCCGGGATCGTCGAGCGATTCATGCGTTCAGATCGGGAATCAGCTGACTCTCGAGCCGCGCGATCTGATCCTTGAGCATCAGCTTGCGCTTCTTCAGGCGCTTCATCTGCAACTCGTCGACCCGGAAATCGAGAGTCAGGCGCGAGATCACGTCGTCGAGATCGCGGTGCTCGATGCGCAATTGGCGCAAGCGCTCGATGTTCTTGAACAGGTCGGTGTTGACGTTGTCGTTGTCGTGGTCTTCGCTCACGGGCGCTCATCCGTCCACGTCGCCGCCGATCCCGCGGCTTCGCCACGCGGGGATCAGCCCGTCGGGTAGCTTAGCCAAGCGGCCGAGGGGATTCCACGGCATGCGCGGTCCGTGGAAATCCGAACCCACGGTGGCCTCGAGACCGAAGCGCTGCGCGAGCGCGGTGCAGGCGTCCACGTGGTGCGCCGCATTACCGCCGCAGCCGATCTCGAGCGCGCGCCCGCCGGCGACGCGGAAGTCCGCGAGCAACCGGTTGCGCGCGGTCGCCGACAGCGGGTAACGGGTCGGGTGGGCGAGCGACGCGGTCCCGCCGGCCGCGACGATCCAAGCGACGATCTCGGCGAGCGGCGGCCAATCGGCGGCCACGTGCGCAGCCCGCCCGCGGCCGAGGTGCAACCGGAACGCGTCGCGCGGTTCGCGGACGCAACCGGCTTCGACCAGCGCGTCGGCGAGGTGCGTGCGAGTGGGCAGCGCCGCGCGTGCCTCGACCATCGCGAGCAGGCGATCCCCGGGCAGGCCCTTGTGCGTCAGGCGCTCGCAGATCGCTCGAATCCGGTGTCGCCGGCGGTCGAGCTGAGCGGCGACCGCCGCTCGCAACGTCGGTGCGTCGGGATCGATCCACAGCCCGAGCACGTGGATCGACTGGGAGCGCCACGCTGCCGAGAATTCGATCCCGGGGACCAGCGAGATCCGGTGCGCCCGCGCCGCGGTGGCGGCCTCCTCGAGACCCACGGTGGTATCGTGATCGGTCAGCGCGATCGCGCGCAAGCCGACCGCGGCGGCGCGCGCGAGGAGCTCCGCGGGCGTCAGCGCGCCGTCGGAACAGGTCGAATGGCTGTGCAGATCGATCACGGGGGCACTGTACGGCAATCGGAGCCGTTGCGGGGGATGCCGACCCCCGGGCCTGGAAATCGAATACCGGCGTCCCCATGCCCGTCGTGGAGCGAACTGATCTCAATCCCCGGAGGGAGCTTTGAGCATGCCGAACGACAATCGAACCGATCTCGCGGTGCGGGTCGATCCGATCGAGATGCTGCACTACGTTCAGGCGCTGATGGTCGGGCGTGCCGATCCCGGCGACGAGGGCAGTGCGGCCGGGTCCGAGAGCCGCGCCGCCGGCGATTCGCCCGTCGCCCGGGCCGCAGAGCTGCGCTGGAACGCGCTCAACCGGGCGTTCGGCGACGAGCGGGTCGATCGGTGGACCGGCCGCCGCAGGAATCAGATCCAGCTGCCGGTCGCCCTGATCGCGGCCGCCGGCGTCGCCCCGCTGACGATGGCCGACGACGAGATCGTCTTCGACATCCCGGCGCTGCTGAACGAGACCTTGCGGTTCTGCGAGCCGGCGGGCACCGCCTGAGGTGCGTTCCTTCAGGCCGGCGGGAGCACCGCCGGATCGCTGAACGCGAGGAAATCCCCGTTCAGCAAGGACTCGCGGCAGTTGTAGCGCAGGCGGTGACCGTCCGGCCGGGTCACGTGCCCGCCGGCCGCCTCGAGAACCGCCTGGCCGGCGGCCGTGTCCCACTCGCTGGTCGGACCGAACCGCGGGTACAGGTCGGCCGTGCCTTCGGCGACCACGCAGAATTTCAAGGAACTGCCGATCGCGGTCAGTTCGTAATTCGCGAATCGCTGCAGATAGGCGTCCGTCTGCGGCGTCGAGTGCGAGCGACTGCCGACGATCCGGATCGGTGCGTGGCGCGGTGACACGTGGATTCGTGTCTCGGGTTCGCCGGTGCGGGATCGGAATGCGCCGACCCCGGTCGCACCCCAGTACGTGAGGCCGAGCGCCGGCGCGGCGACGATCCCGAGCACGGGTTCGTGCTCGACGATCAGCGCGACGTTTACCGTGAATTCGCCGTTGCGCTTCACGAACTCGCGGGTTCCGTCGAGTGGA
>JAJXYU010000106.1 GCA_021780395.1 Pseudomonadota bacterium | reverse complement strand
CCGAGCACCGGGTCGATCGTCGTCGATCGAGCAGCCACAAGGCCCCAAACGTGCCCGCGAGCAGCCAGACGCTGACCGCGGCGCCGGCGAACAACGAGCCCCGGTCGGTCAGCGAGAAGATCTCGACCGGCGCGGTCGCCCAGTCGGGCGGGTAGATCATGATCGTCGCGCCGAGCTCGCCCATCGACAGCGCAAAACCAAGCGCGGCCGCGGCGCGCAGCTGCGGCAGCAACAATGGCAGGGTCACGCGGCCGAGCACCCGCGACGGCGTCGCGCCGAGACTGCCGGCCATGTCCTCGACGCCCGCCGGCAGCCGCGCGATGCCCGCTCGCGCACTGGCATGGGCATAGGCGGTGATCAGCACGACGTGAGTCACCCCGACGAGCGCGATCGTTCCGTTCAGCAGCAGCGGCGGATGGCTGAACGCGACGAGCAACGCCAGCCCGATCGACACCGACGGAATCGCCACCGGCATCAGAAAGAGCGCATCGACGGCGCGACGGACCCGCCGCGGCGCGCGGCGCGACGCGAGGGCCCCCCAGGCCCCCAGGACGAGCGCGACGATCGTCGCGCCCAACCCGGTCGCGAGGCTGTGCCAGAGTGCCGCGCGCTGCGCGCCACCGAGTGCCGCGCGCAGGTGCGCGATGGTGAGGTGCGCGGGCAGCGCGCGGGTCCATTCGCCGGCGATGCTCGCGAGGATCAACGTCAGCAACGGCAGACCGAAGACGATCGCCGCGACGATCAGTCCGGCGCCCGCGAGCAGCCGCCGCACGCGACGGGAATGGATCAGCCCGCTCATTGCGGCGTGCGCTCGAGTGCGTGTCGGTACGCGAAATAGAGACCGAGCGACAGCGTGACGTTGCAGATCGCGACGACGCTCGCGGCCGGAAAGTCGAACTCGTCGATCGCCTTGCCGTAGATCATCATCGGCAGCGTGATCAAGTTCTTCACGCCCATCACCAGGATGATCCCGAACTCGTTCATCGTGAGCAGCAGACACAAGCTCCCGCCGGCGATCAGCGCCGGCAGAAGTTCCGGGATCACGACCCGGCACAACACCGCCCAGGGCCGCGCGCCGAGACTGCTCGCGACCTCCAGTTGCGAATGGTCGATCACCTCGAGCGCCGCGAGCACCGGCCGCATCACGAATGGCGTGTAGTACGTGACCTCCGCGAGCACCACGCCCCAGAAGCCGTACAGGAAGCTGCGCGAGGCGGGCGCGGCCGGAGAACCCAGCAAAGACGTCCACAGCGAGCGGACGAAGCCCGAATTTCCATAGAGGAACGTCAGCGAGAGCGCGACCAGAAAGGAGGGAAACGCGAGATAGACGTCGATCAACCGCCCGAGCGTCCGTGCGCCGCGAAAGCCGACGAACCGGATCAGCAGCGCGAACGCCGTCCCGAGCAGCAGGCACATCCCGGTCGCCGTCAACGCGATCCGCAGTGTCGCGAACAATGCGTCGTGAAACGCGTGACTCGCGAGGATCGCCGCGAAGGCGCCGACGCCGCGGCCGCCGGCCGGGCTCGCGAACGCCTCGCCGGCCAGCAGTGCGAAGGGGTAGAGGAAGATCACGCCGAGCACCGCGAACGGCACCGCGATCAGCACCGGCCGCCAGAGCTTGCGAGCGTCGCGCATCAACGGTCCGCGAGCAGGACCGCGCGCCCGGGGGTGAAGGTCACCCGCACCGGCGCGCCGAGCGCGGGCAATGCAGCGCTCGCCGGCCGGTCGATCCGGACCGTCGACGAGCCGACGTCGACGACGACGCGCTGCGACGCGCCGAGCCATTGGGCGGAGCGTACGACGCCCTCGAGGTGATTGCGGTCGGACGGCGGTTCGTGGATCGGTTCCAGTCGAAGGTCGTGGGGCCGTATGCAGAGCAGCGCGTCGCCGTTCGTCGGGGCGTCGGCGCGGCAGCGTGCCCAGACCGTCCGATCCGCGATCCGCACGGCGGCGCGGGCTCCGCCGGCGTCGATCACCGGCGGCGCATCGAGAATGTGCGCGGGCAGCAGGTTGGCCTGGCCGAAGAACTCGGCCGTGTAACGGTTGGGCGGCGCGTCGTACAGGTCGCGCGGCGTTCCGTCGGCGACGATGCGGCCGTCGTTCAGCAGGACGATTCGATGGCCGATCGCGATCGCTTCGGTTTGGTCGTGAGTCACGTACACGATTGCGGTGCGCGGCAGTTGCGCGTGCAATCGCTTCAGCTCCTCGAGCATGTCCGCGCGAAGCGGTGCATCGAGCGCCGACAGCGGTTCGTCGAGCAGCAATGCCGGCGGCTCGATCGCGAGTGCGCGGGCGATCGCGACCCGCTGTTGTTGTCCGCCGGAGAGCTCGCGCGGATAGCGGTGCGCGTGCGCCGCCATTCCCGTCATCTCGAGGAAGCGCGCGACGGTCCGTTCGATCTGCGCGCGCGACTGCTTGCGGGCGCGCAACCCGAAGGCGACGTTCTCGGCGACGCGCAGGTGTGGGAACAGCGCGTAGTTCTGCACGACCAAGCCGAGGCCGCGGGCGTACGGCGGCGCGTCGGTCACGTCGGTCGCGCCGAGGTAGATCCGGCCGGAGTGCGGCGCGATGAAGCCCGCGATCGCGCGCAGCAAGGTCGACTTGCCGGATCCGGACTTGCCGAGGAGCACGACGACCTCGCCCGCGGCGACGGACAGGTCGATCCGATCCAGGACCGGGTGGTCGCCGTAACGGACGCTGAGCGCGCGTACGCCGATCCGCGGGGACTCGGGACCGCCGCTCGACGTCTCGCAGGGCGCCGCGGTCATCAGCTCACCGCTCGGTCGCGTGGTTCCAGAGCGCGACGTCGTGTCGGAGGTCCTTCGCGACACGGTTCCAGTCCGGCTGCCAGATTCGAACCCCTTCGATCACGTGCTCGAGTGCGCGCGCCGCCGGGGTGGTCGGCGCGACGTCGTGGCGGGCGGGGAACGCGCGGGCGAGGTCATAGAGCCGCGCTTGCGCCGGTTGGCTGAGCAGGAACGCGATCAATCGAAGCGCGGCGCGTTCGTGCGGTGCGCCGCGGACCAGCGCGATCTGATACGGCAGGCGCATCGCGAGTCGGCGGCCGTCCGGACCGGCGGGAAAGAACAGTCTC
>JAJXYU010000332.1 GCA_021780395.1 Pseudomonadota bacterium | reverse complement strand
TCGACCCGATAGTGCAGCTCGGTGGTCAGCTTGCCCTTGCGGATGTCGTAGCCCGCGAACTTGCCGGAGTACGGATTGAAGATCGTCAGGTCCATGTTGCGGAACGTCATCGCCAGATTCGTGTACGTCGCAGGCCCGAACAGATTCAGCGCGCCGTCGATCGTCACCGGCGCGTACGGGCCGACCTCGCCCTTCAGATCGACTTTCGCTCGCGCCCCCGGTGCGGAATCGAGACCGAGGATTGCACCGTGCAGATCGCTGATGCCCGACGAAAAGTGCGGCGTGATCGACAAGTCCGAGAAATCCGCCTCGCCGCGCTCGATGTCGACCCGTCCAACCGTGACCCGGACGGGCGCCGCGGTACCCGCGGCCGGGACCGGAGCGGCAGGCGCCGCGTGCTCGACGTTCGGCCCGACCGGCTTCGGTCCCGGCGCGCCCACCGCGGGACCGGGTGCGGTCAGGATCCGCTTCACGTTGAGGTTGCCGTCGGGCTCGATGATCACGCGCGCGTAGGGTCGCACCGCGACGATGCGCGCGATCGCGAGCCGCGCCGGGTGCAGCGAGAAGCGCATCCCGCGGACGTCGAGCCGCTGCCAGTCGACCAGGTCCTGGCGCAGCGCATCATCGATCGTGTGCAGAGCGTCGATGCGCAGATCGCCGCGCAGACGCAACGACGCGGCGCCCCGGGGCATCGCGAGCAGGAGCGTCCCGCCGAGGCTCCCATGCTCGACGGTGAGCGCGCTATGCGCGGCGACATACGGTTGCAGCTCACTCAGGTCGAGGTGGGTCGCCCGCAGGTCGAGCGCCGCGGCGAGCGGCGCCGGCACGACCGTACCCCGCACGTCGAGGGTGCCGCCGCCGGCGACGCCGGTCGCGAGCGCGACGCGGATCGGCCGCGACAGATCGAGGCTCGCGCCGTCGATCTGCAAGCGCAGCGGCGCGAATACGAACGTCGCCGCCGGGGTGGTGCGCCGATCCACGAAGGACAGGCGTCCATCGCTGACCGTGACCCGCGGCCAATCGACCGTCCAGCCGGGCGCCGCCGCCGGCGGCCGGGCGGATGCGGGGGTACCCACCCCGGCTTCAACGGCTCGCGCTGGCCCCGTGCGGGCGTGCGCCGCCGCCCCGGTGCCGATGAGGCTCGACAGGTTCAACGCGCCGCTCCGGTCGAGCGCCGCGTCGACGGCGAGGCCCGTGAGCGCGATCCGCGCGACGCTCGCGCGATGAGCATCGACGTCTAGGGTCCCGCCCGTTGCGACGAGTTTCGCGACGCGGATCGGGTCCTGCGACGATCCGGCCGGCGCAAGACCGACGCCGACCGCGGAGGCGCTCGCGCGTTCGATCCGCAACTGCCATCGCGGTCGTTCCGAGAGCCGGTATGGGAGGTCGACTCCGAATCGCCCGCCGGTCAGGGTGACCGCGACCCGGCCCGCGAGCGGGCCGCGCAGGAGCGAGTCGACGGTCGCGGCGCGCAGGCCCTCGATGCGCAGATCCCCTGCGGACGCGAGCGGCGCGACCGCGAAGCGACCCTGCCAGTCGATCCGCTCGCCCGCCGGCGTGCGGGCATGGAACGCGAACGCCCCGCCCGACGGCCCGGTCGTGAAGGCCGTGAGCTCGAGTGCGGCGGGCGCCAGGCGGACCGTGAAATCCCCCGGGTGGGCCCGATCCTCGTAGCGCAGGTTCGCGCGCACCACCCTCAGCCGATCGACGCGAATCCGCGGCCACGCGAACTTCAACTTCGCGGCGGCTTTCGGGACCGGGATCCACCGCGACAGGTTCAGCCGGCCGTCGGGCCCGACGACCGCGTTCACGCTCGCGCCGGCGAGATCGATCTCGCGAAACGAATATTCGCCCCGGAGCAACGCGCTCGGGCGGAAATCGACGAACAACGCATCGAAGCCCGCGAGTTTCTCCTTGTCGGGCGCGTCGAGCGCGAACCGCTCGACGTGCAGCCGGAACGAGAACGGGTTGAACCGCACCGGACCGACGCTCGCGACGAGCCCCAGGCGCGCGTGCGCCTGCGCGACGATCTGGGCACGCAGCACGCGGGGCACGACCCAGAACCCCAGCGCCGCGTAGGCGGCGACGATCAGCACGCCGGCCGCGGCGATTCGTAACACTCGCGATTTCGGCAGCGGTCGCACGGACATCCCTTCGCGCTTCCCGGGGTCTCCGGGGGTGTTCCAGGGATTCTAGCGCTTGGCGCGCTGGATGAGGCGTTTGCGTTTGCGCCGCTGGCGGGGGGTCAGCGGATTGCGCTTGCCGGCGAACGGGTTCTGCTCCGCACGAAACACGACGTCGACCGGGGTGCCGGTCAGGTCGAATGCCTTGCGGAACACGTTGATGAGATAGCGCCGGTACGCGTCGGGCACGTGTTCCGTCTGATTGCCATGGATCACGACGATCGGCGGGTTCCGCCCGCCCTGATGCGCGTAGCGCAGCTTGATGCGCCGCCCGCGGACGAGCGGCGGGGGGTGGCTGCGGATGGCCGCCTCGAGGACCCGCGTGAGCGCCGGTGTCGTCATCTCGCGCATCGCCGCCGCATACGCGCGGCGCACGGAATCGAACAGTTCCCCGACCCCGCTGCCGTGCCGCGCCGAGATGAAGTGCACGGGCGCGAAGTCCGCGAAACTCATCCGCGCGATGAACTGCGCGCGGATCGTGTCGCGCTGCTCGGACGGGATGTTGTCCCACTTGTTGACCGCGAGCACGAGCGCGCGCCCGTGCTCGACGACGATGCCAGCGAGGCTCGCGTCCTGCTCCGCGACCGTGTCGCGCGCATCGACCACGACGATCACCACGTGCGCCGATTCGATCGCCTGCAGCGTCTTGATCACGCTGAACTTCTCGACCGCCTCGTCGATGCGCGCACGGCGCCGCACGCCGGCGGTGTCGATCAGCGCGTATCGCTCGCCGTCGCGCTCGAACGGCACCAGCACCGAGTCGCGGGTCGTGCCGGGACGGTCGTACTCGACCATGCGGTTCTCGCCGAGCAGCCGGTTGATCAGGGTGCTCTTGCCGACGTTCGGCCGGCCGATCACCGTGATTCGGATCCGCGGGTCCTCGGACCCATCGGCCGAATCGCCGGACTCGAGCGTATCCGCCGGCAGGCCGGCGAGCGCGGCCTCGAGCAGGTCGACCACTCCTTGATCGTGCGCGGCCGCGACCGCGACCGGTTCGCCGAGGCCGAGCTCGTGGAAGTCCGCGGCCGCACTCTCGGCATCGCGCCCCTCGGTCTTGTTGACCGCGAGGACGGCGGGCTTGCCGCTGCGCCGGACCAGCTGTGCGACGAAATGGTCCTGGGGTGTCGGGCCCGCCCGGCCGTCGACGACGACGATCAGGCGGTCGGCCTGTTCGATCGCGCGCGTCGTCTGCTCGATCATCAGCCGTTCGATCTCGTCGGCGCGCTCGACGAGACCGCCGGTGTCGACGACGATGCAGGGCCGGTTCGCGCGGCGCGCGACCCCGTACTGGCGATCCCGCGTCAAACCCGGCAGGTCGGCGACGAGTGCGTCCCGGCTCGCGGTCATCGCGTTGAACAGGGTCGACTTGCCGACGTTCGGCCGGCCGATCAGCGCGACTACCGGCAGCACGGCCGGACTACCCGGTGGGCCGCGGCGCGGCGCGGAACGCCGCGAGCTCGCCGCCGTCGCTCAGCACGATCACCGTGTCGCCGATCGCGATCGGCGCGGAGGAGATCCGGTACTTCGAGTCGCGCGTCCGGGCGATGATGACGCCGGTCTTCCGGTCGAGCCAATGCAGATAACCCTGGTAGTCGCCGACCACGAGCGCCGCGCCTGTCAACGCGGGCGTGCTCAGCTGACGCCACTTCAGCGTGACGTTCTGCCAGACCGTGGCGCCATCCTCGGCGCTCAAGGCGATCACGGTGCCGTCCTCCTCGACGACATAGACCTTGTGCACGCCGGCGACCAGGCCGTGGTCGCTCGACATGTCGTGTGCCCACCAGATCTGGCCGGAGTCGATCGACAGCTGCGCGGTCCGGCCGTGGTATCCGGCCGCGTACAGGTTGTCGCCGGCGATCGCGACCGGGCTGTCGACGTCGACGAGGCGTTCGAGCTCGGTGCGTCCGTGCGGCGCATCGAGCATCGTGTTCCACAGCGTGTTGCCGTTCTCGATGTTGACCGCGACGACCTTGCCGTTGTCGAAGCCGCTGATGACCTCGTTCTTCACGATCACCGGGGTCGCGATCCCGCGCAGACTGAGCCGCGGCACCTCCTGTTCGATCGACCAGCGCGGCGCGCCGTCCGATTCGTCGTAGGCTCGCAGGTGTCCGTCGACCGTGCGCACCACCACGACGGACTCGCCGATCGCGGGCGGCGAGAGGAGTTCGGCCTCGGCGTTCACGCGCCATCGGACGCGACCGGTGGCCGCGTCGAGCGCGACGAGCACTCCTTTCGTCGAACCGACGACGACCAGGCCGTCGCCGGCGCCGGGCCCCGCCGACAGCGGCAGCCGCAGCCGGGTGCGCCATACCCGCCGCCCGTCGGTGACGCGGTAGGCGTCGACGTATCCTTTCTGGGTCGCCGCGAACACGACGCCACCTTGGACCGCGGGCGCGAGCCCGAGCCGCAACAGCATCTGGTGCTTGCCGCCGCCGACATCGACGCTCCACAGCTTGGTCACCGGCAGCGTCGCCTTGATCTCGACCAGCTTGGCCGGCCGGTCGACATCCTTGTCCTTGCTGCACCCGGTGAGCACCAGGAGCGCCGCGAGCGGCGCGATGAGGAACCGGCGCATCATGGCGCGGCCGCCGCGGCCGCGGCGGCCGCGGGTGGATTCGGCGCGGCGATCCCCGGGATCCGCGGCGCGGCGCCGAGATCGGCGATCTTCAGGGTCAACAGCGCGTTGTCGCCGTAACGCGGATCGGCCACCGCGAGCGCGCGCTGGTACGCGGCGATCGCGCCCGCACGATCGTGCTTCGCCACCAGCGCATCGCCACGGGCCTCGTCGAAGAGCGACTCGAACGGGCTGCCCTTCTTCAGCGTGCCGAGCGTCGCGAGCGCCTGATCCGGCTTGCCCTCGGCGATCAGCACGCGAGCGAGCCGCAGCCGCGCGATCTTGGCGAGCTCGTGATCCTTCGTGGTATCGACCACGTGCCGCAGCTCAGCATCGGCCGCCGCGAGGCGCCCGTCGTCGATCGCCAGGCGGGCGAGCGTGAGCTCCGCCTGATCGGCGTACGGGCTGCCCGCGTATCGGCCGGTGATCTCGCCCGCGATCCGCTCGGCCCCGGCGCGATCGTTCTTTCCGAGCGCCCCGGTCATCTGGTCGAACAGTTGCGCGGCTGCGAGCGCACGGTTGTCGACCCGGCTCTCGTAGAAACGGTAGCCGAAGACGATGGCCGCGCCGAGCGCGACCGCGAGCAGCACGCCCGGACCGTTGGTCGCCAGCCAACCCTTCAGGGCCTCGATTTGCTCGTCGTCGGTCAAGTACTCGTCGCTCATGCTTTCCCCGTGTTCGCCATGTCCAGTTGCAGCAGTGTTCCCAGGCGTTCGCCGAGCCGTTCGAACGGGCAGTCCTCCTGGATCCCGTCCCCGCGCAGATCCTTCAGCGCCGCCGCGCCGCGCGCGAGCTCGTCGTCGCCGAGCACGAGCGCGATCCGTGCCCCGCTCTTGTCGGCCCGCTTGAACTGAGCCTTGAAGTTCCCGCCTCCGAGGTTCGCGAGAATCCGCAGCGCCGGGCGCTCGTCGCGCAGTCGCTCCGTGATCTCGAACGCCGCGCGCTCGGCCCGTTCGCCGCTCGCGACCACGTAGACCTGGGGCGCGTCGGCGATCATCGGCGTACCGACCTTCTCGAGCAGCAGCACGATGCGCTCCTGTCCCATCGCCCAACCGATCCCCGGGGTCGGCGGGCCGCCAAGCTGTTCGACGAGCCCGTCATAGCGCCCCCCGGCGCATACGGTACTCTGCGCACCGAGCGCGTCGGTGACCCACTCGAACACGGTGCGCGTGTAGTAGTCGAGCCCGCGCACCAGCCGCCGGTCGACATGATACTCGATGCCCGCGGCCCGCAGGTGCCCGCACAGCGTCTCGAAATGGGCTTTGGACTCCGGATCCAGCGCCTCCTCGAGCGGCGGCGCGCCGGCGACGATCCGCTGGGTCTGTGGATGCTTGGAGTCGAGAATCCGCAAAGGGTTCGCATGCAGCCGCCGCCGGCTGTCCTCGTCCAGGCTCGACTCATGGGCGCTGAAATACTCGATCAACCGCTCGCGAAAGACCGCCCGCGACGCCGGCGTGCCGAGCGAATTCAGGTGCAGCTTCACGCCGCCGAGACCGAGTCGCCGCAGCAGTCGCGCCGACAGCAGGATCAGCTCCGCATCGACGTCCGGTCCTTCGAAACCGAACGCCTCCGCGTCGATCTGGTGGAATTGCCGGTAACGGCCCGCCTGCGGCCGCTCCCGCCGGAACATCGGTCCCATGCACCAGACCCGCAGGCGACCGGGCCGCAGCAAGCCGTTCGAGATCATCGCCCGCGCGATCCCTGCGGTCGCCTCCGGCCGCAAGGTGATGTGATCCTCGCCCTGGTCGACGAAACTGAACATCTCCTTCTCGACGATGTCCGTGAAATCGCCGATCGAACGCTTGAACAGCTGCGTCTGCTCGATGATCGGAACGCGGAACTCCTCGTAACCGTACGCCGCGAAGACCTCGCGGGTCGTGCGCTCGAGGAACTGCCAGGCCGCGATCCGCGACGGCGGGATGTCGTGAACGCCGCGCAGCGGCTCGATGATCGTACCCAAGGAACCTCCGGCTTCAGGGCGGTGGCTGCGGCGACCCGGTGGAGAACGCACCGATGGCACCGTCCGCGCCGATGACGAACCGCGCGACGTTGCCGCTCACGAGCGTCGGCGGGATCTCGACCGGCCGGTCGCCGATCCGCAGCGCGACGCCGGCGGCGTGCCCGAGGATCACCGTGAACGGCGCGCGGCCGCTCAGGGTGCGGCTCGATCCAGCCCGCGCAACCGCCTGGAAGATCGGCCTGCCCTGGGCGTCGCGCACGTCGACCCAGCAGTCCGCGGTGAACGTGAATTGCAGCGCGAGTTCGCCACCCGCCACCGGCGTCCCCGCCGGTGCCACGCGGGTCGCGGATCCCGGCACCGGCACCGCGCCCGCAGCCGGAGTCCGCGGTGGATGGACCGCATCGCCGGTGGCCTGCGCCGGCGGCGCATCGACACGCGGCGGCGACGCATCGGCACGCGGCCCCTGCGCCGACGTCGGCGCGATCGCCTGCGGCACCGCGGGGATCGACCGTTCGCCGAGGCGCAGCCGCCAGGGCTTCCACCACAGCACGCCCCCGACCAGCATGGCGAGCAATGCGACGCCGACCACCGGACGCTTCGAGGATCTTCCGCCGAACCGGGCGCCCGCGGCGATCCGGATCGCGATCTCCGGGTTCACCTGCTCCGGGACCGACACGTCCATCTGCCCGATCATCTCGGCGAGGTCCGCGTCCGGTATCCCGAGCAGGGCGGCGTACTTCTTGAGATGGCCTTTCGCGTATACCGGCGCCCCCAGGTTCGCGAACTCGCCGCTCTCGAGCGCCTCGATGATCCGTGGGTCGACCCGCAGGTCGTCGGCGGCCTGTTGCCGGCTGAGTCCGCGCCGCTCCCGCTCCGCACGCAGGCGTTCGGGAAGGTCGCCGGCAACGCTCATGGGCCTACGCCGGCTTGCAGCATCCGTGCTTCGGTCGACGTCGGGAACTTGTGCACGAGCTCACCGGCATAGGCGTCGGCCGCGTTCGCATGCCCGAGCGCGCGCTCCGCGCGCACGCCGAGCCAGAGTACCGGCGGACTCGGTGGGTTCACCGCAAGATCCTGGCGGATGATCTTCGCCGCCCGCGCCGCGTCGCCGCGCTTCATCGCGAGATCCGCCGATTCCAGCAGCGCCTCGGGCATGTTCGGCCGTACGACCAGCGCGCGCTCGAAGTAGTTCTGCGCGGCGGCATCGTTCCCGGCGCCCTCGAGGCACACGCCGGCGTTCACCATCGCGACCTCCGGGGTCTGGTACACGGGATTCGCGATCACCTCGCGAAACACCTTCTCGCCTTCGGCGTAATGGCCGGTGCGGCACAGGTAGCCGCCGTAGGTGTTCATCACGTCCGGGTCCTTGCGGCCGAGGCGCGCGGCCTCCCGATAGGCGCGCCGCGCCTTCGACGCCTCGCCGAGCCGTTCGTAGACGACGCCGGCGGTCGCCTGCACGGTCGCATTGCGCGGATCCTCCTGCAGCGCGCGCTCGATGAAGAGCCGCGCGTCCGCGAGCTTGCCGAGCTTGAGGTAGGCGACCGAGAGCTGGACGTTGTCGACCGCCGCCTGCTTCGGGTTGACGCCCGACGCGAGTGCACCGCCGTTCGAGGCGCAGCCCCCGAGCGCGAGCGCCGCGGCGAGCGCGGTGGCGGCGAGCGCGGCGGCCGCGAGCCGTAACCGCCGCTCGCTCATGGGCTCGCCCATGGGCTCGCCTCGGCCGGCGTTCTCCCGAGCTTCGTGCCCAGGCGCACCACGACCCGGTCCTGGACCCGGCCCGCGAGTTGGCCGCAGGCCGCATCGATGTCGTCGCCGCGGGTTCGCCGGATCGTCGCGATCACTCCCATGTCGTTCAATATATCGCGAAACGCGAGGATCGCCGCGTCCGGCGACCGGGTGAAGCGCGTTCCGGCGAACGGATTGAAGGGAATGAGGTTCATTTTCGCGGGCCGTCCGCGCAGCAGCCGCGCGAGCTGCCGCGCGTGCTCCGGCTGGTCGTTGACCCGATCCAGCATCACGTACTCGAACGTCACGCTGCGCCCGTTCTGGCGTTCCAGGTAGTGCCAGCACGCCGCGAGCAGCTCGGCGATCGGGTGCTTGCGGTTGATCGGCACCAGCTGGTCACGCAGCGCGTCGTTCGGCGCATGCAGGCTCACCGCGAGCGCGACGTTGCACTCCTCGGCGAGCCGGTAGATCTGCGGCACCAGGCCCGAGGTGCTGAGCGTGACCCGGCGACGCGACAGATCGTAGGCCAGGTCGTCGAGCAGGATCCGCATCGCCGGCAGCACGTTGCGGTAGTTCGCGAGCGGCTCGCCCATCCCCATGAACACCACGTTGGTGATCGGCTGGGGCGCCGCGCCGGCGGCCGCGGCCGCGGCGAGCTCGCGCCGCGCGAGCCAGACCTGGCCGACGATCTCGGCCGCGCTCAAATTGCGGTTGAACCCCTGGCGCGCGGTCGCGCAAAAACCGCAGTCCATCGCGCAGCCGACCTGGCTCGAGATGCACAGCGTCCCGCGGCCGGGCTCCGGGATGAACACCGTCTCGATCCCCTGGGTCTCGTCCATCCGCAGCAGCCACTTGCGGGTGCCGTCGCTCGAGGCCTGGGACGCGACGATCTGTGGAACCGCGATCGTCGCCCCGGCTTCGAGGTCGACCCGGAAGCCCTTCGCGAGGTCGGTCATCTCGTGAAAGCTCGACGCGCCGCGACGATGGATCCATTGCAACAGCTGCCGCGCGCGGAACGGCTTCGCACCGAAGCGCGCGGCGACGAATGCCTCGAGCTCGGCCCGCGGCAGGCCGAGGAGGTTCACGCGGTCGTCGACCGGGGCGGCGGGCATCTCGTTGCGCTCCAGCGCGACACCGCGGTCAGCGGGTGCGCGGGCAGATCTCGGTCTCGCTGAAGAAGAACGCGATCTCGCGAGCCGCGGTGTCGGCGGCGTCCGAGCCGTGCGCGACGTTCTCGTCGATCGAGCTCGCGAGGTCGGCGCGAATCGTGCCCTTCGCCGCCTTCTTCGGGTCCGTCGCCCCCATGACCTCGCGGTTCTTCGCGATCGCGTCTTCGCCCTCGAGCACCTGCACCATCACCGGACCCGAGGTCATGAACCGCACCAGGTCCTTGAAGAACGGCCGCTCGCGATGCACACCGTAGAACGCCTCGGCCTGCGCCTGCGACAGGTGCAGCATACGGGCGGCGACGATCCGCAGGCCCGCGGTCTCGAACCGACGGTAGACCTCGCCGATCAGATTGCGGGAGACGCCGTCGGGCTTGACGATGGACAGGGTACGCTCGATGGACATTGACGACCTCGGGAACTTCGGTGGAGCGGAATGCATCGCGGTCCCTCCGCGGGACCGGCAAAGACCGACAACTTTACTGAACCCCGCCTGGACAGGCAAACCGCGGGCGCCGGGCGCCGCGGTCGGGCGCTCAGGGCTTCAGGTCCAACCCGCGCTGGGCCGCGAGAACCGCCGCCTCCACGCGCGAGGACAACCCCAGCTTGCGCAGGATCGCTTTGACGTGAAGCTTCACGGTGCCGTCGCAGATGCCGAGCCGGCGGGCGATGATCTTGTTGCTCTCGCCCTCGGCGAGGTGGCGCAGGATCTCGAGCTCGCGCGGCGTCAGATCCTCGATCAGCGTCGGGTATTTCTCGCGGTCCGCCCCGCCACGCTGCACCACCTTCGCGAGCACCGTCGTGAGCTCGGGCGTGACCACGGTCTTGCCGGCGATGATCGAGTGCAGGGCCGCCACCAGCGCATCCGGATCCATGTCCTTCAGCAGATAGCCTTTTGCGCCGCAGCGCAGCGAGCTGACCAGGTCGCGCTCGTCCGTGCTCGTGGTGAGCATCGCCACCGGCCGGCGGAACCCCGCGTCGCGCAGGCGCTGCAGCACCGCGATCCCGTTCTCGCCGGGCATCCGCAGGTCGAGCAGCACCACGTCGGGCGGGTTCTCCCAGGCGAGCCGCACGCCGTCCTCGCCGCTTCCGACGGCGCACACGCTGATCCCGCGACGTTCCAGCAGGCCCTGCAACCCGACCCGGAACAACGTGTGGTCGTCGATGATGAGTACGTGCATCGTCCGCTATCCGGTCGCGCCGATCGGCGCCCGGATCCCGCCCGTCAACGGGAAGGAAAGCGTCACGCGCGTGCCCTCGCCGGCCTCGCTCTCCACCTTCAGCATGCCCCCGAGGCGCCGCGCCCGGTCCTGCATGATCGAGAGTCCCAGATGCTCGCCGGGACGCTCTTCGATGTCGCTCTGCTTGAAACCGACGCCGTCGTCCTCGATCAGCACCCAGGCGGTGTTGCGCTCCTCGTCGTCGCGCAGGATCACCCGGACGTGGTGCGCGCGCCCGTGCTTGCGCACGTTCGCGAGCGACTCCTGGACGACGCGCAGAATCTGCATCTCCACGTGCGCCGGCAACGGCGCGCGGTGCCATTCCTGCTGAAGGTAGATGTCGACGCCGCTGTCGTGCGCGAAGCCCTCGACCACCTTCTCGACCGCGGTGACGAGACCGCCGTGGTCGACCGGCGCGCGAAACTGGACCAGCACCTCGCGCAGCTCCCGATTGGCCTCATCGAGGCTGTTGGTGATGCGGTTGAGACAGTGCCCGACCGCCGGTCGATCGCCCGCCTGCAGCGTCTCGTCCAGGGTGCGGACCTGGAAACGCAGGCTGCTCAGGGTCTGCGCCAGCGAGTCGTGCAGCTCGTGCGCGAGCAGGGTGCGTTCCTCCATCACGCTGAGGCGCTTGGACTCCTCGTCCAGGCGGACCTTCTCGATCGCGATGCCGAGATGACGGCCGATGTTCTTGAGCAGATCGTTCAGGTCCTCGCGAGGCAGCGGCAGCGGCCGGTCCAGGAACAGGTTGTAGATTCCGAGCACCCGACCGCGATAGGTCAATGGCACCGCCACCATCTCCATGTTCTCGTCGCAGGCGAACAGCGATCGGCCCAGATGCTCCCGGCACACCTCCAAGCCGTGGGATTGCAGCGTTCGCTGCGAGAACGCCCGACCGCAGGCGCAGGCGTCCGTCGTGATCAGACGCTCGCGACCGGCGATCTCCTCGTCGATTCCCTCGCTCGCCACGAGCCGCAACCGCCCGTCCGCGGTCAGCAGGCGCACCAGCGCGCCCCGCGCCTCGACGACCTCGCTCACGATCTCGATGAACTTCTTGAGGAGCTGATCGAGGTCGCGCGAGGTGTTGATCGTCGCCGCCACGTCGCACAGGATCTCGAGCGAGCGCGACTTCTGGGCGATGCGGCGCGTGGCCTTCTGCACCCGCGCCTCCATCTGCGCCGAAAGGTCCGACACCATCTCGCCCAGGCCGTTGAGCTCGTGCACCAGATCGCGCACCGCGCCGCGCGGCGGCTCGGGAATCCGCGCCGCCAGCTGCCCGGCGCGCATCCGCCCGGCCCAGACGCGCAGCTGCGCGAGCGGCTGCAGGAGTTCGCGGCGGATCCGCCGCTCGAGGAACACCGTGAGTCCCGCCGCCGCGGCGATCGCCGCGGGCACGAAC
>JAJXYU010000251.1 GCA_021780395.1 Pseudomonadota bacterium | reverse complement strand
TAGCGGGGCGTGGTGCCCGGTGACGCGTACCAGTTCGCGCGTTCCCAGCCGAATGCCTCGCCGAAGCACGCACCCGCGGCGGCGAGCCGGTCGTGCAGCGCCGAGCGGCGCACCCCGCGCGCGGTCTCGTACTGCCGGAACGGCCAGTGGGTCGCGTACAACAGGCCGAGACTCTCGCGCACCCGGGCGCGCAGGTACTTGCGGTTCGCCTGGAACGGCATGTTCCGCCGAACGTCGACCTCCCACAGGTCGACCGGCGGGTGGCCGTCGCGTATCCACTCGGCGACGACCTTGCCGACGCCGCCCGCGGACTGCAGACCGATCGAGTTCATGCCGGCCGCGACGAAGCAGTTCGCGAGCTCCGGCGACTCGCCGAGGTGGTAGCGCACGTCCGGCGTGAAGCTCTCCGGCCCGCAGAAGAACTTCTGCAGCCCCGCGCCCTCGAGCGCCGGAATGCGCCGCATCGCGTCGACGAGCACCGGCTCGAAGTGCGCGAAGTCGCCGGCGATCTCGCCGAATTCGAAGTCCTCCGGGATCCCCTCCATCCCCCAGGGACGCGCGTGCGGCTCGAACGCGCCGACGAGGAGCTTGCCCGCATCCTGCTTGAAGTAGCTGCAATGGTCGTAGTCCCGCAGCACCGGCAGATCGGGATGCAGTCCGGCGACGTCCTTGAACAGCGCATAGTAGTGTTCGCAGGCCTGCAGCGGCACGGTCACGCCGACGCTCGCGGCGAGATCGCGGGTCCACAGGCCGCCGCAGAGCACGACGGTCTGCGCATCGATCCGCCCCGACTCCGTCTCGACGCCGGTCACGCGCCGGCCGTCGTGGTGGATCCGGGTGACCTTGACGTTCTGATGGATCGCGACGCCGCGGTTGCGCGCGCCCTTCGCGAGCGCCTGGGTGATGTCGACCGCGTTCGCGTAGCCGTCGCTCGGAATGTGGATGCCGCCGATCACGTCGGCGAGCTCCGCGATCGGGTAGAGCGCGCGGATCTCGTCGCGGCCGACGACGTCGACGCGCAATCCGAACACCTTCGCCATCGAGGCGTTGCGCCGCAGTTCCTCCATGCGTGCGTCGGTCGTCGCGAGCGAGATCGATCCGCACTGCCGGTAGCCGGTCGCCTGCCCGGTCTCGGCTTCGAGGCCGCGATACAGTTCCGACGTGTAGCGCGCGAGCTGCGTCATGTTGATCGACTGGCGCAGCTGTCCGACGAGACCCGCCGCGTGCCAGGTCGTGCCGCTGGTGAGCTGCTTGCGTTCGAGCAGCACGACGTCGCTCCAGCCGAGCTTGCCGAGGTGATAGGCGATCGAGCAGCCGATCACGCCGCCGCCGACGATCACGACGCGCGCGCGCGTGGGAAGTTCGTTCGCCATCGTTCAGACCCTCATCCGCGCGTTGTCGGGATCGAATGCCGGGCGCTCGAGCACGACCGCCGGCCGCCGCTCGCCTTGCAGGAGCAGTTCGAAGCGCGTCCCCGGCGCGGCGAACTGCGGATCGACGCACGCGAACGCCAGGCTCTTCGCGACGCGATGCCCGTAGCCGCCCGACGTCGTCAAACCGATGCAGCGGTCGCCGAGCAGCACGGGTTCGGCGCCGCGCGCGTCGGTGTCGCTCGCGTCGACCTCGAGATAGACGATCCGCAGCGGCCGCGGTGCGGCATCGCGGGTCGCCGCCTTGCCGACGAAGTCCTCCTTGCCGAAATCGATGAAGCGCGCCATGTCGGCCTCGAGCATGTTGAGCTCGTTGGTGAGCTCGGTGCTCCAGGCCTTGTAGCCCTTCTCGATCCGCATCGTGTTGACCGCGTACAGGCCGTAGTCGGCGATGCCCGATCGCTGGCCCGCGTCCCAGAGCGCGTCGTAGATCGTCGTGATCGAATCCATCGGCGCGTGCAGCTCCCAGCCGAGTTCGCCGACGTAACTGACCCTGAGTGCGCGCACCGGGCGGCCGGCGACCGTGATCTCGCGCGCCGACAACCAGCGGAAGCCGGCGTTCGACAGGTCCGCGTCGGTGAGCGCCGCGAGCAGTTCCCTCGATCGCGGTCCGGACAACACGAGGACGCCGTAGTCGGCGGTCACGTTCGCGACCGCGACGCGCTCGCCGGATCGAAGACTCTGGGTCAGCAGGTCGAGATCACGCAGCTCCGCGGCGGCGGCCGACAACGCGTAGAAGCGGTCGTCGGCGAGACGGCTCACGGTCATCTCGCCGGCGATCCGTCCACCGGGCGACAACGGATGCACGAGCGCGATGCCGCCGGTCTTGCGCGGCATCCGATTCGCGCACACGCGGTTCAGGAACGCCTCGGCGTCCGGCCCGGTGATCTCGAACTTCGCGAAACCGCTGAGGTCGAGCACGCCGACGCGCTCGTGCACCGCCGCGACCTCGTCGTGGACGACGTCGAACACGTTGTTGCGCGCGTAGCCCGGCTGTTCCACGCGGCCGTCGAGGGAGAACCACTTCGGCCGCTCCCAGCCGAACGTCTCGGTGTAGACGCAGCCGTGGCTCGCGAGCTTGGCGTACAGGGGGCTGACCTTGCGCGGCCGTCCGTCCGGCTCCTCCTCCCCGGGAAGGCGCGTCGTGAAGGTCGTCCGATAGTCGAGGAACACCTTCGCGCGCACGTACGCCGCGTCCGCGAACCCGCCGAAGCGGCGCGGATCGAACTCGGTCATGTTGATCTCGGCATCCCCATGCACCATCCACTGCGCGAGATACTTGCCGCAGCCGCCGCCCTGCGCGATCCCGAACGAGGTGCCGCAGCAGTCCCAGAAATTCCTGAGCCCGGCGACCGGCCCGAGGAGCGGCGCGCCGTCGGGGGTGTGCGGGATCGCGCCGTTGATCACCCGGCGGATCCCGGCGTCGCCGAAGATCGGCATCCGCTCGATCGCCCGCTCGAGCCAGGGCCCGATCCGGTCGAGGTCGTCCGGGAACAGCTCGTTCGATGCCTCCCAGGCCGGATGACCCTGCGGCGCCCAGGCCTCGCGCAGATCGCTGTGCTCGTACACGCCGATCAGTCCTGATTTCTGTTCCTGCCGGAAATATCCGGACGCGTAGGAATCGCGCATCACCGGGATCTCGAAGCCGCTCTCCGCGAACGCCTTGATCGGATGGGTCACGACGTAGTGATGCTGCATGTTCGTGATCGGCGCGTCGGCACCGACCATCGCGGCGACCTGCCGCGCATAGCAGCCGGCGGCGTTCACGACGATCTCCGCGACGATCGGTCCTTGCTCGGTCGCGACTTCCCACTCCCCGCTCGCGCGCCGGCTGATTCCGGTGACCCGGTTGTGACGCAGGACCGTGACGCCGAGGTCACGCGCGCCTTTCGCAAGCGCGTTGCAGATCCCGGCGGGATCGCCGTGGCCGTCGTCCTGGGTCCACGCCGCCGCGATCACCCCGTCGGTCGTGAGGTACGGGTTCAATCGCTTGATCTCGTCGAGCCCGACGATGTCCATCCGGAAGCCGATGTTGCGCGCGTATCCCAGCACCCGCTTCAGCCACGCGAGCTCGGCGGCGTTGGTCGCCAGGCGCAGCCCGCCGCTGCCGTGCCAGCTCACGTACTGTCCGGTCAATGCCTCGAGACGCGGATAGAGTTGATTGCTGTAGGCGTGGATCTTCGCGAGGTTGTAGCTGCCGGTGATGCTCGGGCACTGACCGGCGGCATGCCAGGTCGAGCCGGAGGTCAACTCGTGCTTCTCGACGATCACGGTGTCGGTCACCCCTTCGAGCGCGAGGTGATAGGCGAGGCTGGCACCCATGATGCCGCCGCCGACGATGACGATCTGTGCGTGTGTTTTCATGCGATGAGGCGCGCTCCCGATGGCGGTTGACGACGATAAATTGAGCCTTGTCCGGCATACAAACGAAAATTTTGATACCTTAGACCCGGTTTTTTTCGGGTGCTCCCCCCTTGGATCGAACCAAACCGCTGGTCGGCTTGCCGACCTTGACCTGGCTGCGGGCGTTCGAGGCCGCCGCACGGACCTCGAGCTTCAGCGCCGCCGCGGCGGAGCTGAACCTCACCTCCGGCGCGATCAGCTACCAGATCCGCGCGCTCGAGCGGCACCTCGGGTTCGCGCTGTTCGAGCGGCTCCCGCGCGGCGTGCGCTTGACGCCGATGGGGGTGGCGTACCTGCCGCCGGTGCGCAAGGCGTTCGAGGAGCTCGCGGACTCGACGCTCGGCCTGTTCGGCGGGGACGCGCGCGCCCAGATCACCGTGCACGCGCCGGTGAGCCTCGCCGCGCTGTGGCTCGCCCCGCACTTGCCGTCGTTCATCGCGGCGCATCCCGCGATCGACGTGCGGCTGTGCTCGGTGATCTGGGACAACGCCGCACCCGACGAGTCCACCGACCTCGAGATCCGCTACGGCGACGGCCACTGGCTCGGCTATCGCTCCGAGCGCTTCCTGAATCAGGCCATCCTCGCGGTCTGCAGCCCGAAGCTGCGGCGCGGCGCAACCGACGAGGCCGCCGCGGTCGCGCTGCTCGCGCGTCATCCGATCCACATCATGGGGTACGAGGATCACTGGCTGAGCGCGCACCGCGAGCTCGGGCTGCGCGGCGCGCAGACGCATCGCGGGCCGACCGTGGACACCTCGGTCGCCGCGCTCGAACTCGCCGCGAACGGCATGGGCTGCGCGCTCGCGCACCGGATCTTCGCGGCGCCGTACCTGCGCACCGGGCGGCTCGTCACGGCCATCGACCGGGAATTTCGCGACCGCCGTTCGTATTTCGTCGTCGTGCCCGAACGGCCGCGCCGCGTGCGCCGCGAGGTCGGGGCGTTCCGGGACTGGTTGTTCGAGCTCGCCGCCGTCGAGACCGCCTGAGCCGCGCCGCGCGTCATCCGCCGGTACCGTCCGCCGCCACCAGGGCGTCGCCGAGTTCGGCGATCGCCGCGGTCAGCGCGCCGGTGTCCACCGGCTTGCCCAGGAACCGGCACGCGGGGATCGGCGCCTTCACGACCCGGAGCAGCGAGTCGAGATCGCCGCTCAGCAGGACCGCGGGCAGTTCCCAGCCGAGCGTCTCGCGCAAGCGATGCAGCAGATCGATTCCGGTCATGTCGGTCCCGAGCCGATAATCGGCGAGCAACAGGTCGCCCGGACGCAGCTGCGGCGCGAGCGCGAGCGCTTCGCCGGGCGAGGCGGCGCCGAGCACCGAATGGCCCGCGACCGTCAGGTAGAGCTCGGTCGCGCTGCGTACCGACGGGTTGTCCTCGACGAGTACCAGGCGGCCGCGCGCGGCGCCGCCCGCGATCGGCGCGGCGGCATGCGCGGTGTTCGAGCGGTCCGGGCGCAGCGCCTGGCGCGGTACCCGCACCACGACGCGCGTCCCCTCGCCGACCGTCGAGCGCACGGTGACGGGATACCCGAGGATCCGGGACACCTCGCGGACGATCGCGAGCCCGAGCCCGACACCAAGACGCGGCGCGCCCACCCGATCGACCTGGTAGTACTCGTCGAAGATGCGCTCGAGCTTGTCGGCCGGGATTCCGATCCCGGTGTCCTCGACACCGATCTCGAGATGTTCGGCGTCGAGCCGCGCGGTGACCCGGATCGCGCCCCGCTCGGTATATTTCAGCGCATTGCCGATCAGGTTCTGCAGCAGCTGCGTGAACAGCAGCCGATCCGTCGACAGCGTCACGCCGATCTCGGCGAACTCGAGACGCAGCGCCTTCGCGGTCGCGACGGAGTCGAATTCGCGCTGCAGGTCGGCGAACACCGCGGCAAGCGGCACCTCGTCGAGCTGCGGCTGGATCGCGCCCGACTCGAGGCGACTCACGTCGAGCAGTCCATCCAGCAGCCGGGTCGCGCCCTCGATCGCCAGTTCCTCGCGATGCAACAGCTCGATGATGTCCGGGCAGCCGGATGCCAGCCGGCGCATCGCGGCGTTCAACAGCCGGATCGTTTGCATCGGTTGGCGAAGGTCGTGGCTCGCGGTCGCGAGGAACCGGCTCTTCGCCGAGTTCGCGCGCTCGGCCTCCGCGCGGGCGGCGACCAGCGCGTCGCGAACCGCCCGTCGCTCGGTCGCGTCGCGGATCGCAGCCGCGACGAACCGCTCCCCCTGCCATTCGAACGGCGCGAGCCGGATCCCCACCGGGAACTCCGAGCCGTCCGCGCGGCGCGCATACAGATCGGCGACCCGGCTGCCCATCTCCCGGCTCTGGGGGGCCTCGTGGAACTCGGCGAGATGAGCCGCGTGGCGCGCACGGAATCGTTCCGGCAGCAGCACGTCGATCGGCTGGCCGATCAAGTCATCGGGGACATGGCCGAACACGATGCGCACCGTGTCGTTGGCGAACCGGATCCGGCCGCGCGCGTCCACGGCGACCAGCGCATCGGGGCTGCAATGCAACAGTTGTTGTGACAGTGCGGCTACGTCACTCATGGGCTCATCGCGTCCGCTGCAGGGCCGCCGGGCTCGAGCCCGGACGGTCCCGGGCCAGGTCGGCAGTCTACCCGATCTCTCGCCGAGCCGGGGGGCGGCCTAAGGGCCCGGCGCAACCCGATGCGGGGAAACCGCAACTGCGTTGCGCCGAGAAATTCGGCACTCTCGGATCCCAGGGTTGGCTGAGAATGTAAAGAGAGGATCGATCCGCGGGGTGCCGGCGCCTGATGCCGCCGCCCCGTGGCTCGCATTGCAACGCGCAGGGTGGATTGATGAACGACAAATCGGCCGCGCCGGAACCGGGCGCGATCCTCAACCAGCTGATGGAGATCGCGCGGATCTCGGCGCTCGCCGAAATGGCGAGCGGGATCGCCCATGAACTCAATCAGCCGCTCGGGGCGATCGCCACCTTCGCGCAGGCCGGCGAGCGGATGCTGAACCGCCCCGACCCGCTGGTCGCGCCGGCGACCGACGTGTTCCGGCAGATCAGCCACGAGGCGCTCGGCGCCGGCGAGGGGATCCGGCGGATCCGGAGCCTGTTCGAGTACGAACCGACCACCCGCGAGACCTGTCGGATGCCGGACGTGATCGCTGAATTGCGGCCGGTGCTCGAGATGCTCGCGCTGCGCGCGCACGGGGCTCTCGAGATCGAGGCGACGCCGGCCGACCTGCCCGAGGTGCCGATCGACCGGCTGAAGGTCCAGCACGTGCTGTTCGCGCTGGTTCAGAACGCGTTCGATGCGTCGGCCGAGCGGGCCACGGAGGCGCGTCCGCAGGTGCGGATCGCGACCAGCGGCGACCGCTACGCGGTCGAGACCAGCGTATACGATACCGGCGCCGGCATCGCCCCGGAGATCCGTGATCAACTGTTCCGCCCGTTCTTCACGACCAAGGCCCGCGGCACCGGTCTCGGTCTCGCGTCGAGCCGCGCGATCATCGAGGCGCACGAAGGTACGATAGGATTCGAGTCGCGGCCCCCGAGCGGGAGCCGGTTCTGGTTCCGCCTGCCGGCCGTGGTCAATTGACGAGGTGATCGGATGACGAAACCCAGCGAGCCGCCGGCGACGAAGGGCACGATCTACGTGGTCGACGACGATGACGGCATGCGGCGCGCGCTGACGCTGCTGCTCAGCACGGTCGGCTTCGACACTCGCGCCTACGCCCGTCCGAGCGAGTTCCTCGCGAACCTGAAACCCGACGCCGCCGGCTGTCTCGTGCTCGACATTCGCATGCCCGAGATGAGCGGCCTCGAACTGCAGCAGCAGCTGAACCAGACCGGCTGCATGCTGCCGGTGATCTTCATCACCGGCCACGGCGACGTGCCGATGGCGGTGCAGGCGATGAAGTCCGGCGCCTTCGAGTTCATCCAGAAGCCGTTCCGCGAGCAGGACCTGCTCGACAAGGTCAACCATGCGTTGCGCCACGACGCGGAGAGCCGGCAAGGCCTCGCGCGCCGCGCGGACGTGTTGAAACGCCTGGAGAGCCTGACGCCGCGGGAACGCCAGGTCATGGACCTGGTGGTCGAAGGCGGCGCGAACAAGGTGATCGCGATCGACCTCGGCCTGAGCGAGCGGACGGTCGAGATCCACCGTGCGAAGGTCATGGAGAAGATGGGTGCGCGTTCGGTCGCGCACCTGGTCAAGCTCCACATGATGATCGCCGAGTGACCCCGGCGCGCCCGATCGCCGGCGGGTCGCGCGCGCCGGCGCCTCAGCGCGCCCTGCCCGCCCGGCTCGAGGCGTAGACGACGAAACCCACCATCAGCGCGAGCGTGATCGCTCCCCGTACCATCTCGACCATGTCCGACGATCCTCCGCGGGATACCGCAACCCGGCTGAATCGTAGACGACCCGGCCGCTGCGGGCCCATACGGGGCGTACCGGAGCCCGGTAGGTAGTCTCCCGCAGACGGCCCGGGTCGCGCGCCGTACAATGAGCCGGTATCCGCGGGATTCCTCTCGGGAGGCGGCCGGCATGACGACCGACGTATTGTTCGACGACGATTTGATGCGGCGTTACGATCGCGAGGGACCGCGTTACACCTCGTATCCGACCGCGGTTCAATTCCACGACCGCATCGGGCTCACCGCCTATCGCGAGGCCGCCGCGACCAGCCCGGGCGCGCTCGCGAAGGCGCCGCTGTCGCTGTACGTGCACATTCCGTTCTGTCAGAGCCCCTGCTTCTATTGCGGTTGCAACAAGATCGTGACCCGCCAGATGGACCAGGCGGACGCCTACCTGCGGCGGCTCGCGCGTGAGATCGAACTGCGCAGCGGCTATTTCGACCGGGCGCGCGAAGTCGAACAACTGCACTTCGGCGGGGGCACGCCGACGTTCCTGAGCCAGGACCGGCTCGCGTCGGTGTTGGACGGGATCGAGCGCCACTTCCGCTTGACGCGGTCGCCGACCCGCGACTACTCGATCGAAATCGATCCGCGCACGGTCGACCCTGCGCGTCTCGAGGCCCTGGTCGGGCTCGGCTTCAACCGCATGAGCCTCGGGGTCCAGGACTACGATCCCGAGGTCCAGCGCGCGATCAACCGTTACCAGCCGATCGACACCGTCACGCGGCTGGTCGACGCCGCGCGCGGACTCGGACTGCAGTCGCTGAACTTCGACCTGATCTACGGGCTGCCTAAGCAGACGCCGCGGACCTTCGCGGCGACCCTCGCCGCGGTCGTCGCGCAGCGGCCGGACCGGCTCGCGGTGTACGGGTACGCCCACATGCCGACGACCTTCAAGGCGCAACGCAAGATCGTCGCGCAGGACCTGCCCGGGCCGTCGATGCGGCTCGAACTGCTGAAGCTCGCGATCGACACGCTGACCGACGCCGGCTACCGGTACATCGGGATGGATCATTTCGCGCTGCCCGAGGACTCGCTCGCGCGCGCGCACGCGAACGGCACGATGCATCGCACCTTCCAGGGGTACACGACGCACGCGAGCCGTGATCTCGTGAGCCTCGGGGTCAGCGCGATCGGTCAGGTCGGCCGGCTGTACGTGCAGAACCAGAAGACGATCGCGCAGTATTCGGCGATGCTCGACGAAGGACACCTCCCGATCCAGCGCGGCGTCGTGATGACCGACGACGACGTCGTGAGACGCGACGTGATCCATCGGATCATGTGCGACAACGTGATCGAGGTCGATGCGGTCGAACGGCGTTTCGGAATCGACTTCGATGCCTATTTCGGGGAGGCGCTCGATCGGCTCGAGACCCTGGTGCGCGATGGACTGGTCGAGCGCGCCGGGCGCCGGATCGCGTTGACCCCGCGGGGTCGATTGCTGATGCGCAACGTCGCGATGGTGTTCGACGCGTACCAGAACGCCGGCGCGGGCGCGCCGCGCTTGTCGCGGGTGATCTGAGGGTCCGGCGCGGCGCGCGTTCAGCCGACCCAGCCGAGCGATCGAGCCACCGCCTTCCTCCAGCCCGCGGTCAGGGTCGCCCGCCGCGCGTCGGTCATCGCCGGCGTGAACCGCCGCTCGATCGTGAGCTCCGCCGCGAGATCCGCGCCGCTGCGCCAGTAGCCGACCGCGAGCCCCGCGGCGAAGGCGGCCCCGAGCGCGGTCGTCTCGACGGTCCTCGGCCGCAGCACGTCGATGCCGAGGATGTCCGCCTGGAATTGCATCAGCGTCTCGTTCACCGTCATGCCGCCGTCGACCTTGAGCTCGGCGATTGCCGTGCCTGAATCGTCGCGCATCGCCTCGAGCACGTCGCGCGTCTGGTACGCGGTCGCCTCGAGCGCCGCGCGCGCGATGTGCCCGCGGTTCGCATAGCGGGTCAGCCCGGCGATCACGCCGCGGGCGTCGGGCCGCCAATATGGAGCGTACAGCCCGGAGAAGGCCGGCACGAGGTACACGTCGCCGTTGTCCTCGACCTCGCGCGCGAGCGCCTCGACGTCGGCGCTGCGCTCGATCAACCGGAGATTGTCGCGCAGCCACTGCACGAGCGCGCCGGCGATCGCGACCGAGCCCTCGAGCGCGTAGCGCGGCGCATCCCGGCCGAACCGGTAGGCGACGGTGGTGATCAGCCCGGCGCGCGAGCGCACCGGTTGCGTGCCGGTGTTCGTCAGCAGGAAGCACCCGGTCCCGTAGGTGCTCTTGGTCGCGCCCGGCTCGAAACAGGCCTGTCCGACCAGCGCGGCCTGCTGGTCCCCGAGGATTCCCGCGAGCGCAACCCCGGCGAGCGGTCCGTCGCGCACCACCCCGTACGACTCGCTGGACGCGACGATCCGCGGCAGCGCCGCGCGCGGCACGCCGAATTCGCGGAGCAGTTCCTCGTCCCAATCCAGGGTCGCGAGGTCCATCAACTGCGTGCGGCTCGCGTTGGTGACGTCACTGACGTGCACGCCACCGCGCGGCCCGCCGGTCAAGTGCCATACCAGCCAGGCGTCGATGGTACCGACCAATGCGTCGCCCGCCTGCGCCGCGGCGCGCGCGCCGCCAACCTCGGCGAACAGCCATTCGAGCTTCGGTGCGCTGAAATAGCTCGCGAGCGGCAGGCCGGTCTTCTCGCGGAATCGGTCGTGGCCGCCGTCGGCGGCGTGGCGTGCGACCAGGGCGTCGGCGCGCGTGTCCTGCCAGACGAGCGCATTGTGCAAGGGCCGGCCGCTGTGGCGATCCCAGACGAGCACGGTCTCGCGTTGGTTCGTGATTCCGATCGCGCCAAGATCCGCGGCGCGCAGGCCCGCGCGCGACAACGCCTCCGCCGCGACCTGTCGGGTGTTGTCGAGGATCTCGAGCGGGTCGTGCTCCACCCAGCCCGGTCGCGGGAAGATCTGGGCGTGCTCGCGCTGCGCCGAGGCCACCGGGTTGCCGCCGCGGTCGAACACGATGAACCGGGTGCTGGTGGTTCCTTGGTCGATCGACGCGACATACTGAGGCATGGGAGCGGGATCCTCGTCGACGCCGCACCGGCGGCAGCGGCCCGATGATCGCACACGTGGCGGGCACCCGGGATATCCCCGTAGTGATCCGCGCCTGCTCCCGATGGCCGCGGACCGCGCGCCGGCCTAGAGTACCGACGAGGGCTCGATGACGGCCGGTCGCGGAGTACCGATGACGATGCGGGCGATGAGCGGCACCGACCCCGCCGGCGGGACGCCGGCTCCGTGGGGGGTTGCGCAGTGGCTCGACCCGGCTGCGTATCCTCATCCGGTCACGTCCCCGCGGGTGATCGAGACCAACACCTCGCTGGTCGTCTTGACCGGCGAGTTCGCGTACAAGATCAAGAAACCGGTGCGGTTCGAGTTCCTCGACGCGAGCACGCTCGAGCGTCGACACTTCCTGTGCGAGGAGGAGCGGCGCCTGAACGCCCGCCTGGCCCCCGAACTCTATCTGGAGGTCGTGCCGATCGTACGCGCCGCGCAGGGATTGCGCGTCGGCGGCACGGGCGCCGCGATCGAGTACGCGGTGAAGATGCGCCAGTTCGACGGAACCCAGGAGCTCTGCGCATTGCTCGAGCACAACGCGGTCGAGGCCGCCGAGATCGCCGGCCTGGGCCGCCGCATCGCGCGCTTCCACGCGGACGCGCCGATCGACCTCGGACGTCCGGACGGAGCGAACAGCCGGAGGATGCGCACCGCGGTCCTCGCCACTCTGGCGACACTCCTCGCCCACGTCGGCGAGCCCGGATCCGTCCCCGAGTTCGGCCGGCTGATCGACTGGACGCACGACCGGCTCGAACGGGATGCGCATCGCTTCGAGGACCGCGAAGCCGCCGGGTTCGTGCGCGAATGCCATGGCGATCTGCACGCACGCAACATCGTGCGCTGGGCCGGCGGCTTGATTCCGTTCGACTGCCTGGAGTTCGATCCGGGGTTGCGCTGGATCGACGTGATGAGCGACACCGCGTTCCTGGTGATGGACCTCGCCGGCCGGTCGCGCACCGACCTCGCGGCGGTGTTCCTCGATGTCTAC
>JAJXYU010000121.1 GCA_021780395.1 Pseudomonadota bacterium | reverse complement strand
GCGCGCGACCCGGACCTTCACCGTCTCGCTGGTGCGCGCGGGCTTCAGCCGTTCCCCGCCGGGGCGGGAGATCCGGAAGAAGCGGAACAGCGAGCGCTCCTGCGTGTGCTCGGCGATGTAGGTTCCCTTGCCCTGGCGCCGCTCGAGCAATTTCTCCGCGGTCAGCGCGTCGAGCACCTTGCGCACCGTGCCCTGGCTCACGCCGAGCTCCTTCGCCAGGCTCTGCTCGCTCGGCAAGGCCTCGCCGGGCCGCCATGCGCCTTGGACGACCCGGTTCACGAGGATGTCATAGACCTGTCGGTACAGCGGGCGATAGCCCGGCGTCTGGGGCACGCGAGTCTCCATGGCGGATGGCGGGACACTACGATGAACGCGGCGGACCTGTCCATCCCGCGGGCCCACGGGAGGGTCCCCGGGTGCTTGCGGGGTCGCTGATGTCTTATATAAGATATATGATTAATCCGTTTCCAGGCAAGACCGGCGCCTCGGAGGGCTGATACGATGCCGTTGATCGAACAGGCGGGCGGGTTCGACGTCGTGATCGACGGCATCACGCTGCTGCGCCACCGCCGGGACGCGCCCTGCGCGTACGCCGGCGCCGGCGAGCCGGACGTGCGGATGAACAAGGGGAACTTCCGGATCGACGACTATGTCGTCGCGCGGGTGCCGCTGGTCGATGCGCGGATCCGGAGGGGAGCCGATGGCGCGGAGGTCACGCTGTCGGCCGCGGGCGCCGCGGAGCCGGCGATCGTGTTGCGCATCGAGGAGTCGGCGCACCGGCTCCAGTTCTCGTGGCGCTGCGAAACGGCGGGCGTGAACCGCTTCTGGCTGCGCATCGCCGCGAACCCGGACGAACGGATCTGGGGCGGCGGCGAACAGTTGTCGTATTTCGACCTGCGCGGACGCCGCTTCCCGATGTGGACCTCGGAGCCGGGCGTCGGGCGCGACAAGTCGACCCGGATCACGTTCGAGGCCGATCGTCTCAACGGCGGCGGCGGTGATTACTACACGACGAACTATCCTCAGCCGACCTACCTGTCCTCGCATCGATACGCGCTGCACGTCGAGACCACGGCGTTCTCGGCGTTCGACTTTCGTCACGCGGAATTCCACGAGATCGAGGTCTGGGAGGTGCCGGCGCGCATCGAGGTGTGGCGCGCGGCGCATTTCCTCGACCTGGTCGAGATCCTGTCGACGCGTTTCGGGCGGCAGCCCCGTCTGCCGGAGTGGGTGCTGCGCGGCGCGATCATCGGCTTGAAGGACGGATCGCGCAGCTTCGAACGGCTGGAGCGGATCGTCGCGGCGGGCTGCGCGGTCAGCGGGCTGTGGTGCGAGGACTGGGTCGGCATCCGGGAGACTTCGTTCGGCAAGCGCCTGTTCTGGGACTGGCGCTGGAACCCGGACCGCTACCCGGCGCTCGATCGAAAGATCCGCGAGCTCGAGGCCCGCGGGATCCGCTTCCTGGGCTACGTGAATCCGTATCTTTGCGCCGACGGCGGGCTGTTCCAGGAGGCGGCGAGCGCGGGCTATCTTGCGCGTCGTGCGGACCGGGACGAGATCTATCTCGTCGATTTCGGTGAATTCGAGAGCGGCATCGTCGACTTCACCCATCCCGGGGCGCGGGTTTGGTTCGAGGAGCGGGTGATCGGCCGGAACCTGCTGGACTTCGGCCTGTCCGGATGGATGGCCGATTTCGGCGAATACCTGCCGGTCGACGTGCGGCTTGCGAGCGGGCTCGACGGCATGCTCGCCCACAATGCGTGGCCGACCGCATGGGCGCAGGTGAACGCGGACGCGGTCGCGAGCCGCGGCAAGACCGGCGAGGTCGTGTTCTTCATGCGCGCGGGCTTCAGCGGCGTGCAGAAGCACTGCCCGCTGCTTTGGGCGGGCGACCAGTCGGTCGACTTCAGCCGCCACGACGGCCTGCAGACGGTGATCTGCGCGGCGCTGTCGTCCGGCTTGCTGGGCAACGCGTATCACCACAGCGACATCGGTGGATACACGAGCCTGTTCGGCAACGTGCGCACCCCCGAACTGCTCCAGCGATGGGCGGAGATGGCGGCGTTCACCCCGGTGATGCGGACCCACGAGGGCAATCGTCCCGCCGAGAACCTGCAGATCGATCAGGATCCCGAGGTGCTCGCGCACTTCGCGCGGATGACCCGGATCTACCGGCATCTCTCGCCCTATCTCGCCGATCTGTGCGCCGAGGCCGAGCGCCGCGGATTGCCCGTGCAGCGACCGCTGTTCCTGCATTTCGAGGACGACGAGCGGGCCTATGCGACGCAGACCGCGTATCTCTATGGCGCGGACGTGCTGGTCGCGCCGGTGGTCGAGGCGGACGCGCGCCGGTGGACCACGTATCTGCCGGCGGGCGTCCGGTGGATCCATGCCTGGAGCGGCGCCGAGTACCCCGGTGGGGCTGACGCGCAAGTCGATGCGCCGCTCGGCGAACCGCCGGTGTTCCATCGCGCCGACAGCCGCTACGCGGCGTTGTTCGCGGGGCTGCGCGCCTTGTAAGTGCGCGTCGTGCGCGCGAACGCGGCGCGGCGGCGGCGCGCGACGCCGTGTCCGGCGACGTGCTCGCGCCTCCGGTTGCGGTAACCTATCGCCCGCCAACGGTCCATCCCCTGGTGTGATGCAATGATGAATTCGGCAGACTCCTCTTCGTACGATCTCATCGTCGTCGGCGGCGGGATCAACGGCGTCGGCATCGCCCGCGACGCCGCCGGTCGCGGCTTGTCGGTGTTGCTGGTCGAACGCGGCGATCTCGGCAACGCGACCTCCTCGGCGTCGTCGAAGCTCATTCACGGCGGACTGCGCTACCTCGAGCAATACCAGTTCCGTCTGGTCCGCGAGAGCCTCGCGGAGCGGGAGGTCCTGCTGGCCGCGGCCGGGCACCTGATCTGGCCGCTGCGCTTCGTGCTGCCGCTGCATCGGGGTCTGCGGCCCGCGTGGCTGCTGCGGCTCGGCTTGTTGCTCTACGATCACATCGGCGGGCGCAAACGCCTGCCGCCGACGCGGACGCTGCGACGAGGCCGCGACCCGGAACTCGATCCGCTGCGCGCCGAATTCCGCCGCGGCTTCGAATACTCCGACTGCTGGGCCGACGATGCGCGACTGGTCG
>JAJXYU010000125.1 GCA_021780395.1 Pseudomonadota bacterium | reverse complement strand
ATGGGCGGACTGCTCCTCAGCCAGGTGTTCACGCTGTACACGACCCCGGTGATCTATCTGTACCTCGACCGCTGGCGCGACCGGATGCGGGCATCGATCCGACGCCTCGCCGGACACGCCGACCCGGAGGTGAACGCATGAAAACGGCCGGCCTCACGGCCCTCGCGATCGGCGCCCTCGGCGCCCTGCTCGGCGGCTGCGCCGTCGGTCCCGACTATCACCGCCCGCCGGTGCAGGTGCCGCAGCGCTACGCCGCGCTCGCCGGCTGGACCGCGGCGCAGCCGGCCGACGCGGCCCCGAAAGGCGACTGGTGGACCGCGTTCCACGATCCGCTGCTCGACCGCCTGGAGCCCGAGGTCGCGGTATCGAACCAGACCGTGCGCCAGGCGGTCGCGAACTATCGGCAGGCGCTCGAGCAGGTCCGGATCGCGCGCAGCGCGCTGCTGCCCGCGATCGGGATCGCCGGTACGGCGACGCGGGCCCGATCGACCCGCGGCGCCGGCGGGCCGGGACCGGTCGTCGACTCGGGGTCGCTCGAGGGCGTCGCGAGCTGGTCGGTCGACCTCTGGGGCGCACTGCGGCGGCAGCTCGAACAGACCCGGGCGGTCGCCGAAGCGGACCAGGCACAGCTCGCGAACGCGACCCTCGCCGAGCAGACCCTGCTCGCGACGACCGTGATCGATCTGCGGATCACCGATGCCGACGTCGCGCTCGAGCGCCTCACGGTGCGCGCCTACCGCGACTCGCTCCGGATCGTCACGCAGCAGGCCGCCGCCGGGGTGAGCACCGCGCCACCGTCGGCGGTGATCGCCGCCCGCACCGCGCTCGAAACCGAACGGGCGGCGCTGATCGCGCTCGGCGTCGCCCGCGCGCAGTACGCGCACGCGATCGCGGTGCTGGTCGGCCGGAATCCGGAACGCCTCGACCTTCCCGCGACCGGGCGTCTGCCGGCGCTGCCCGAGGTGCCGCCGGGCGTGCCCTCGACGCTGCTCGAGCGGCGCCCCGACATCGCGGCCGCCGAGCGCGCGGTCGCGGCCGAGAACGCGGCGGTCGGCGTCGCGACCGCCGCCTACTTCCCGAGCCTGTCGCTGTCCGCCGCCGACGGCTTCGTGCAATCGCCGCTCGCCGGCCTCCTGCATGCCGCGAACGACGTCTGGTCGCTCGGCGCGAGCAGCACGTTCTCGCTGCTCGACTTCGGCGCCCGCCGCGCGCAGGTGCGGGCGGCGCGCGCGGCGTACCAGGGCGCGGTCGCGAACTACCGCAACACCGTGCTGAACGCGTTCGCGCACGTCGAGGACGACCTCGCGAGCCTGCGGATCCTGGCGGCGCAGGCCGCCGCGCTCGATCGCGCGGTCGCCGACGCCGCGCAAGGCGCCGGGATCGCGCTCGCGGAGTTCCAGGCCGGCACCGTCGATTACACCGCGGTCGCGCAGGCGCAGGCGATCCTGCTCGCCGATCGGCGCAGCGCGCTCACGGTGCGCGAGAATCGGCTCGTGACCACGGTCGCGCTGATCGGCGACTTAGGGGGCGGCTGGTCGGCGACCACGCTGGGTGACAAGTCGCGGTGAGTCGCCGATAATTCCGCGCCTTCGATCCCCGATCGGCCGCATCGCGACGGTTTCCTATGGCTCAGTTCATCTACACCATGAATCGGGTGGGCAAGGTCGTCCCACCGAAGCGCGTGATCCTGCGCGACATCAGCCTGAGCTTCTTCCCCGGCGCCAAGATCGGCGTGCTCGGCCTGAACGGCTCCGGCAAGTCGACGCTGCTGCGGATCATGGCCGGCAAGGACGCGGACATCGAAGGCGAGGCGCGCGCGCAGCCCGGCATCAAGGTCGGCTTCCTCCCGCAGGAGCCCGAACTCGACGAGACCAAGACGGTCCGGCAGGTCGTCGGCGAGGGCGTCGGCGACGTGCAGCGCCTGATCGACCGGTTCAACGCGGTCAGCGACCGGTTCGCCGAACCGATGTCCGACGACGAGATGAACAAGCTGATGGAGGAGCAGGCGAAGCTCCAGGACCAGATCGATGCGGTCGGCGGCTGGGAACTCGAGCGCAAGCTCGAGATCGCCGCCGACTCGTTGCGCCTGCCGCCGTGGGACGCGGTCGTCGGCAAGCTCTCGGGCGGCGAGAAGCGCCGGGTCGCGCTGTGCCGGCTGTTGCTCTCGAAGCCCGACATGCTGCTGCTCGACGAGCCGACGAACCACCTCGACGCCGAGTCGGTCGCATGGCTCGAGCACTTCCTCGCCGAGTACCCGAGCACGGTGATCGCGGTGACCCACGACCGCTACTTCCTCGACAACGTCGCCGAATGGATCCTCGAGCTCGACCGCGGCCACGGAATCCCGTGGCACGGCAACTACTCGTCCTGGCTCGAGCAGAAGGAGCAGCGCCTCGAGCAGGAAGAGAAGCAGCAGGAGGCGCTCGCGAAGTCGCTGAAGCAGGAGCTCGAGTGGGTTCGATCGAACCCGAAGGCGCGCCAGGCGAAGTCGAAGGCCCGGCTGCAGCGCTACGAGGAGCTCTCGTCGCAGGAGTTCCAGAAGCGCAACGAGACCAACGAGATCTACATCCCGCCGGGCGAGCGGCTCGGCGACGTCGTGATCGAGTGCCAGGGCCTGCGCAAGGGGTTCGGCGATCGACTGCTGATGGACGGCCTGAGCTTCAGCCTGCCGCGCGGCGGCATCGTCGGCATCATCGGCCCGAACGGTGCCGGCAAGACGACGCTGTTCCGGATGCTGACCGGCACCGAGAAGCCCGATGCCGGCGAGATCCGCATCGGCCCGACGGTGAAGCTCGCCTACGTCGACCAGTCGCGCCAGTCGCTCACCGACAAGAATACCGTCTGGCAGGAGATCTCCGGCGGCCTCGACCTGATCAAGGTCGGCAACTACGAGACCTCGTCGCGCGGCTACGTCGGGCGGTTCAATTTCCGCGGCGTTCAGCAGCAACAGCTGATCGGCGAGCTCTCGGGCGGCGAGCGCAACCGCGTGCACCTCGCGAAGGTGCTGAAGTCCGGCGGCAACGTGCTGCTGCTCGACGAGCCGACCAACGACCTCGACATCGAGACGCTGCGCGCGCTCGAGGAAGCGCTGCTTGCGTTTCCCGGCTGCGCGGTCGTGATCTCCCACGATCGCTGGTTCCTCGACCGGATCGCGACCCACATCCTCGCGTTCGAGGGCGACTCCGAGGTCGTCTGGTTCGAAGGCAATTACCGCGAGTACGAAGAGGACCTGAAGCGGCGCAAGGGCGAGGACGCAGCGCAGCCGCACCGGATCCGCTACAAGCCGCTGGGAGGGTGAACGCGATGATCCACATCGACGCGCTGGACGAGCTTCGGATCGAGCCGCCGGGGCTCGCGCTCGCGTGCCCGCACTGCCAGGCGCACACCCACCTGACGCCGGTCGGCGTCCCGCGGATCGCCGATCTCGTCCGCCGCCAGCCGAAGCACGTCGGCGTGGTGTTCCTGTGCGATGCCTGCGGGGAACCGGTATTCCTCAAATTCCCCGCGCTCGGCTATGCGCCGGACCGGGTCGACCTCGCCGCGAACTTCGTCGAGATCGAGCGCGCGCCGGAAACCTTCCCGCTGTCCTATCTGCCGGCGGAGACGCAGGGCGTCTTCAAGGAAGCGCTCGCCTGCTACACGGCCGGATGCCTCAACGCCTTCGGTGCGATGTGCCGTCGGACCGCGCAGTCGCTGTTCCGCGAGCTCGGCGAGCGCGGCAAGCTCGACCTGTTCGACGAGCTGCAGGAAGCGCGCGAGATCGCGGGCCTCGACGAGGACACGTTCTCGGCCATCCGGGCGGTACTGTTCGGCAGCGACGGCGATCCGTGGCCCCACCAGCCGAACCTGAACGCGAGTCGCGCCGGCGTGCTGCTCGAGGTGATGCGGGACCTCCTGTACCAGACCTTCGTCCGCAAGGCGAAGCTGCGCCAGGCGGTGACCTACCGCCGCTTCGTCGTCCCCTCGACCGCCGAAACCGAGTACTGAGCGCGCCGCGCGCTCAACCGACGAACACGCGCGCGTTGCGGAACAGGCGCATCCAGCCGCCGTCCTCGCCCCACTCGCGCGGCGCCCAGGAGTTCTGCACCGTCCGGTAGACCCGTTCCGGATGCGGCATCAGCGCGGTCACGCGCCCGTCGGCGCTGCACACGCCCGCGAGCCCGCCCGGCGAGCCGTTCGGGTTGAACGGATACCGCTCGGTCGGCGCACCGCGGTGATCGACGTACCGCAGGCTCGCCTCGCCGAGCTCGAGGAGCCGCTCCGTCCCGACGTCCGCAGCGAATTCCGCGCGGCCCTCGCCGTGCGACACCGCGACCGGCAGCACCGAGTCCTGCATCCCCTGGAGCAGGACCGAGCGGCTCGGGGGGATGTGCACCAGCACCAGCCGCGCCTCGTGCTGCTCCGAGCGGTTGCGCACGAATCGTGGCCAGCGTTCGGCGCCCGGCACGAGCTCCTTCAGCGCCGCGAGCATCTGGCAGCCGTTGCAGATCCCGAGCGTGAACGTCGACGGGCGCCGGAAGAACGCCTCGAACTGCGCGCGCGCGCGGTCGTTGAACAGGATCGATTTCGCCCAGCCCTCGCCCGCGCCGAGCACGTCGCCGTACGAGAACCCGCCGCAGGCGACGAGTCCCGCGAAGCGCTCGAGGCCGACCGCACCGCCGAGCACGTCGGTCATGTGCACGTCGTACGCGTCGAACCCCGCGCGCGTGAGCGCCGCGGCCATCTCCGTCTGGCTGTTCACGCCCTGTTCCCGCAGCACCGCGACGCTCGGGCGTCGTCCGGCGCTCACGTACGGCGCGGCGACGTCGTCGGCCGGGTCGAAGCCCAGGCGCGCGCCGAGTCCCGGATCGTCCGCGTCGAGGAGCCGATCGTATTCCTCGCGAGCGCAGGCCGGATGATCCCGCAGCTGCTGCATCCGGAACGACACCTCGCTCCATGCGCGGTGCAGATCGGTGCGCGACGCCTCGAGGAGCGTGCCGCCGCCGGCGCGCACCGCGATCCGGGTGCCCGCGACCGGCCGGGCGATCGCACGCACGCAGCCGCCGAGCCCATGCCGCTCGAACGACGCGAGCGCCTCGGCGACCCGCGCGTCGGCGACCTGCACGATCGCGCCCGGTTCCTCGGCGAAACACGCGGCGACCGCATCGCGCACCTCGCCGAGATCGATCTCGAGGCCGCAGCGCGACGCGAACGCGATTTCCAGCAGCGCGATCAGCGTTCCGCCGTCCGAGCGGTCGTGATACGCGAGCGCAAGGTCCCGGTCCTTCAGCTCGATCATCGCGGCCGCGAACCCCGCGAGCAGCGCCGGGTCGTCGAGGTCGGCCGGCTCCCCGCCGTCGCGCCCGAGGACCTGCGCCCAGCACGAGCCGCCGAGCCGGTCGCGTCCGCGGCCGAGATCGACGAGCAGCAATTGCGACGGTGCGCGCCGGTCGAGGAGCGGCGTCAAGGTGCGCCGCGCGTCGCGCACCGGCGCGAACGCCGACACGATCAGCGAGACCGGCGCGATCACGTGGTGCTCGCCGCCCGCGTCGCGCCACGCGGTGCGCATCGACAGCGAGTCCTTGCCGACCGGGATCGCGATCTGCAGCCGCGCGCACAGGTCGAGCGCGACCGCGCGCACGGTCGCGTACAGGTCCGCATCCTCGCCGGGCTCCCCGCACGCGGCCATCCAGTTCGCCGACAATCGCACGTCCGCGAGCGCGCCGATGTCGGCGGCGAGGATATTGGTGATCGCCTCGGCGACCGCGAGCCGGCCCGACGCCGGCGGATCGAGCACCGCGACCGGCGTGCGCTCGCCGACCGCGAGCGCCTCGCCGCGGTACCCCGCGTAGTCGCTCAGGGTCACGCCGACGTCCGCGACCGGCACCTGCCACGGACCCACCATCTGATCGCGGCTCACGAGTCCGCCGACGTTGCGATCGCCGATCGTGATCAGGAACGACTTGTCGGCGATCGTCGGCAGTTCGAGGAGGCGGCGGAGCGACGCCTCGACCGTGACGCCCGCGGTCGGCAGCGGCTCCTGTCCGCGCGGCGCGCTCGCGACCTCGCGGCGCATCCGCGGCGGCTTGCCGAGCAGCGTGTCGATGTCCATGTCGACCGGCGCGCCGCCCTGCGTCGCGTCCGAGACGATCAACCGGCCGTCGCCGGTGATCTCGCCGACGATCGCGCTCGGGCAGCGCTCGCGCGCGCAGATCGCCTCGAACTCCGCGACCCGCCCCGGCTCGAGCGCGATCACGTAGCGCTCCTGTGCCTCGTTGCACCAGATCTCCATCGGCGAGAGCCCCGGCTCCGCGCTCGGGATCCGCCGCAGCTCGATCCGGCCGCCGCGGTGGCTGTGCGCGATCGCCTCCGGCAATGCGTTCGACAGGCCGCCGGCGCCGACGTCGTGGATCAGCAGGATCGGGTTGCGCTCGCCGAGCGCCCAGCAGCGGTCGATCACTTCCTGCGCGCGCCGCTCGATCTCGGCATTGCCGCGCTGCACGGACGCGAAGTCGAGGTCCGAGTCGCTCTGCCCGCTGCCGAGCGAGGACGCGGCACCGCCGCCGAGACCGATCAGCATCGCCGGTCCGCCGAGCACGACGAGCGGCGCACCCGCCACGACCTCGCGCTTCTCGACGTGCGCGCGGCGCACGTTCCCGAGCCCGCCCGCGAGCATGATCGGCTTGTGGTAGCCGCGCGGCACGATGCGCCCGCCTTCGCGGCACGCACGCTCGAACGTGCGGAAATAGCCGGCGATGTTCGGTCGGCCGAACTCGTTGTTAAACGAAGCGGCACCGATCGGCCCCGCGAGCATGATCTCGAGCGCGGACGCGGTCCGGTCGGGCTTGCCGAGGTCCTCTTCCCACTCACGCCGCAGCCCCGGGATCCGGAGGTTCGAGACCGAGAACCCGCACAGGCCCGCCTTCGGCTTCGCGCCGATCCCGGTCGCCCCCTCGTCGCGGATCTCCCCGCCCGCGCCGGTCGCGGCACCGGGGAACGGCGAGATCGCGGTCGGGTGGTTGTGCGTCTCGACCTTCATCAGGATGTCGATCGGCTCCGCGCAGGCCGCGTAGCGTTGCGTGGCCGGATCCGGGAAGAACCGCGCGCCGGTTGCCCCCTCGATCACCGCCGCGTTGTCGCGATACGCGGACAGCACGCCGCCGGGGCTGCGCCGGTGGGTCTCGCGAATCATCTCGAACAGCGACATCGGCATCTCGGCGCCGTCGATGCGGAACGCCGCGTTGAAGATCTTGTGCCGGCAGTGCTCGGAGTTCGCCTGCGCGAACATCATCAGCTCCGCGTCGGTCGGGTCGCGCCCCGCCGCCGTGAACGCCTGCGCGAGGTAATCGATCTCCTCGTCCGAGAGGGCGAGCCCCCAGTCGCGGTTCGCCGCGGCGAGCGCCGCACGGCCCTCGCGCGCGAGCGGCACGCGGCGCAACGGCCGCGGCGCCTCCTCGCGAAAGAAGCCGGGCGGCAGCGCCGGATCGAGCCACAGCGACTCGGTCATGCGATCGTGCAGCCAGGGTGCGATGCCGGCGAGATCGAACGCGCTCGCCGGCGCGACGACGCGCAAGGTGTAGCGCGTGCCGCGCTCGATCCGGCGCACGGGCTCGAGCCCGCACACCCGCGCGATGTCGGTCGCCTTGCTGGACCAGGGCGACTGCGTCCCGAGCCGCGGCGTCACGAGCACGGTGCACGCGTCGCCCGGCGCCTCGACCGGCGCCTCGGTCGGCGCGCGCGGGCCGTAGCGCAGCAACCGCTCGAGGAGCGCGTGCTCCGCCGGCGCGAGCGCACGCGCCGCATCGACGAAATGCACGAACACCGCCTCGACGTCGAGCACGCGCGCGTCGCGCGCGCGCAGCGCGCCGAGCAGTCGGTCCCGCCGGAACGGCGAGAGCGCCGGGGAGCCCGGGAGCTCGATCACGCGAGTCGTCCGGGCACGCCGGACCCGCCGCGGCCGCGCGCGTTCAGGTCACTTGCGCGCGTTCGAATCCCCGCCCGGCGGGTAGATCGGCATCGGGAATTGCGCGACGTTCGAGCCCTCGAGGACACTGATCTTGCTGACACCTTGCTTCTTGACCTCGTCGATCCGCAGCACCGAATGCATCGGCAGATAGGTGCGCTTTACTTCGTGGAATTCGGACTTTATCTTCTCTTCGGTCGGGTCGACGACGACCGTGGAGCGCTCGCCGAAGATCAGCTCCTCGACCTCGATGAAGCCGAACAGGCCGCCGTGGCTCACCTTGCGGGCGTACAACTCGTAGACTTTGCCCTGGTGGATGAACAAAACCTTGAAAATGTGACTCGCGGCCATTTGCCAGACTCCGGACGCTGGTAGCGTTTCGTTATATTATACGAGGACTTACCGCAAAACCCGATGACCAATCGATCGGAGCGAAAATGGCCCTGCGCGTGAGCGTCGTCAGCGAGCACGCGGCCCGGCTCGGCGACCAGGCATCGAAGGTGTTCGGCGTGCACGGCGGCTCGATCGGCCGGGCACGCGACAACGAGTGGATGCTGCCCGATCCGGAGCGCTACCTCTCGGGGAAGCACGTGCGGATCGAATGTCGCGCGGGTCGCTACTACCTCGTCGACACGAGCTCGAACGGCACCTACGTGAACGGCGCCCAGGTGCCGCTCGGCCGGTTCCACGACTATGCGCTGCAGGACGGCGACTACGTCCGGATCGGCGAGTACGAGCTGCGCGTGAGCATCGACCCGTCGAACGACTTTCCGCCGGACGACAGCGCGATCGTCGCGTTCGACGGCGCGAGCGCGCCCGCGTCGGTGCACAAGGCGACCGCCGACGACATCGGCGCCGACCTCGACCTGAGCGAACTGCTCGAGCCGAGCCGCCGTTTCGACGGCGACCTCGCGTCGGTCGCGCGCGACGCGTACGGGCAGCCGATCACGGCCGAACCGCCGCCGCGGCCCGCCGCGCCCGCCGAACCGGTCCCGTGGCACATGATGACGCGTCCGCTCGCCCCGGAGCGCGCGGCGGCGCCGGGACCGCACGCCCCCGCGCTCTACGAGGCGGACTGCGAACCGGGTGTCGCCGCGTTCTGTCGCGGCGCGGGACTCGATCCACGCCGCCTGAACCCGGAATTGCGGGTCGCCGCGATGCAGCTCGCCGGCCAGATCCTGCGCGAAAGCGTGCTCGGCCTGACCGAGCTCGACCAGAGCCGCGCGGAATTCCGTGACCGACTGCAGATCCCGCCGGACGAGGGTCGCGAGGACGCGGTGCGCGGCGGCGAGGGCGTCGAGGACGCGTTGTTCGCGCTGCTGACCACGCTCGCGAAGCGCGGCGGCTCGGTCGAGTCGGTGCGCGAGCGCTTCCGGCGGCTCAAGGCGGAGAACGGCGCGACGCTCGCTGCCCTGCACGCGGCGCTCGAGGAATTCCTCGGCCGATTCGATCCGCGCGAGCTCGAGGAGCGCTTCGAGCGCGACGGCAAGCGCGGCGTGTTCACGACGCAGAACAAGGCACGGTACTGGGAGCTGTACCGGGATCTGTACACCGGGCTCTCCCAGCGCGCGGTGGACGGGCTCCCGCACTGGTTCGCGGACGCGTTCGCGAAATCGTATGCGGATGCCCTCGGCCGATTGCTGCCGCGGCGCGGCGCCTTCGGCGAGGCGACCGGAACGGATTGATCCATCGAGCCGCCGACGCGGGGGAGCGGTCCGCGATGCGACTGCTGATCGTCGAGGACGACGACATCGTCGCCGATGCCGTGGCGCGCGGCCTCGCGGGCGACCATTGGAGCGCCGTGCGTGCGGCGAGCGCGGAGGCAGCGCTCGCCGCGCTCGCCGCCGAAGAGTTCGATCTCGCGATCGTCGACGTCGGCCTGCCCGGGATCGACGGACTGTCGCTGGTGCGGCGGCTGCGCGGCACCGGCCGCACGCTGCCGACGCTCGTGCTGACCGCGCGCTGCACGCTCGCCGACCGCGTGAAGGCGCTCGATCTCGGCGCCGACGACTTCCTCAGCAAGCCCTTCGAGCCGGCCGAGCTCGCGGCGCGCTGCCGCGCGCTGCTGCGCCGGACGCACGGCGCGCTCGGCCAGACGATCCGGATGCGCCGGATGACCGTCGACCTCGCGGGCCGCCGCCTGCGGATCGACGACGGCGACGTCGACCTGACCGCGCGCGAATGGCTCGTGCTCGAATGCCTCGTGAGGCGGATCGGCCTGATCGTCTCGAAGGACCGGCTGCTGCAGGCGCTCTCCGGACCCGACCAGGACGCCTCGGCGAACGCGGTCGAGCTGCAGGTCTCGCGCTTGCGCGCGAAGCTCGGGGACGCGGCGACGATCCGCGCGCTGCGCGGGCTCGGCTACCGGCTCGAGGAGACCGATCCGTCGTGAACGCCTCGATCGGCCGGCGGCTCGTGTTCTGGCTCGCGGTGCCGCTCACCGTGCTCGCGCTGTGCGGCGCGCTCGTGCGCTACTGGGGCACCGTCGTGCCACGGGTCGCGAGCGTCGATGCGCGCCTGCGCCGCCAGGCCGAGACCCTGATCCGGGGTCTGCGGATCGAACGCGGACGCGTGGTCGTCGATGCGCCGGCCGATGCGATCGCGTTCGCGGTCCGCGGGACCGACGGGCGCCTGATCGCGGGCGACGCAGCGCTCCCCGCGATCGCACTGTCGAGCGCCGCGGAGGCGGTGTTCTCGACCGCGCGGGTCGGACGACGCGACCTCAGGGTGCTCACCTATCGGGCGCACACCGAGCACGGCACGCTGCTGGTGTCCGTCGCGGACGAACTCGGCACCACCGGCCCCGCGGCGCGGTTCGGCTTCATGGGCGGTCTGCTGTGGGACTTCCTGCAGCTCGATCTCACGCTCGCGCTGGTGTGGATCGGGATCCGGCTCGGGCTGCGGCCGATCCGCCGGCTGCGCGAGGAGCTCGAGCTGCGCTCGGCGTCCGACCTGCGGCCGATCCCCGCGGACGACGTCCCGCAGGAGCTCGCGCCGCTCACGACGACGTTGAACCGGCTGTTCGCGATGCTGCGAGAATCGATCCAGTCGCAGCGCCGTTTCATCGCGAACACCGCCCATCAGCTGCGTACGCCGATCACGGGTATGGTCGCCCAGCTCGACCTCCTGGTCGCGGAACCGGCCGCGCAGCCGATCCTCGGTCGCCTGCAGACGCTGCAGCAGGGGATCCGGCAGCTCGCGCACGCGTCGAACCAACTCCTGACGCTCGCGCGCGCGGATCCGGCGGTGAACGTCGCGCCGCGACGCGAACCCGTGGATCTCGCCGCGCTCGCGGGCGACGTGGTCGCCCGTCACGTCGACCGGGCGCTGCAGGCCGGGATCGATCTCGGCGCCGAGCTCGCCCAGGCGCGAATCCACGGCGATGCCTCGCTCCTCGAGGACCTGCTCGACAATCTCGTCGACAACGCGCTGAAGTACACGCCGCGCGGCGGCCGGGTGACCGTGAGCACGGGTCGCGAGACCGAGCGCCCGTTCGTCGCGGTGGAGGACGACGGACCCGGAATCCCGCAGAGCGAGCGGCGGCGCGTCCGGCAACGCCATTACCGCGTGCCGAACGCACCCGGTCCCGGGAGCGGGCTCGGGCTCGCGATCGTCGAGGAGGTCGCGAACCGCCACGACGCCGAGTTGTCGATCGACGCGGGCGCAGGCGGCCGGGGCACGCGGGTCACGGTCCGCTTCCCGCCGAACTGAGAACCGTGTCACGATCCCAGGCGGCGGCCCGGTGCCGACAGCTTCGAGACAGTTTCGCGTCCTAGCATGCCATCATGAATCCGATCCGTGGCTTCACCTTGTTCGAGCTGATGATCGTGATCCTGCTCGTCGGGATCCTCGCCGCGATCGGCGTCCCGTCCTACGAGTACGTGACCACCTCGAACCGGATCGCCGCCGAGGCCGACGCGCTGCTCGGCGACCTGCAGTACGCGCGTTCCGAGGCGATCAAGGAAGGACTCCCGGTGACGGTGTGCGTCTCGACCGACGGCACGAGCTGCGCGACCAACGACACGAACTGGAGCGACGGCTGGATCGTGTTCGCCGACTCGAACGGCAATCACGCGGTCGACACCGGGGAGCCGGTGCTGCGCACGCAGGCGGCGTTCGCGCCGGACACGTTCTCGGCCGACAACGATTTCGCGTGGATCACCTACAACCGCGAGGGTTTCGCGGCGACTGGAACTTCGAACGAGGTCACGGTCACATTGCACGCGCCGAACAACGCGACCGAGTGGACGCGCTGCCTGTCCGTCTCGCCGGTCGGGATGCTGAGCCTGCAGACCGCGGGCGGGATCGCGCCCGGCAGCACCTCGAGTAACTGCTCATGAAAATCCGCGCCGCCCGGGCCCGTCATGCCGGCTTCAGCCTGATCGAAGTCCTGGTCGCGCTGATCGTGATCACGATCGGAG
>JAJXYU010000155.1:309-3140 GCA_021780395.1 Pseudomonadota bacterium | reverse complement strand
TGGGCGACCAACACCGAGTTCAACATCACCGCGATGATGGGCATGGTGATGATCGTCGGCATCGCGACCGAGATGGCGATCTTCTACGCCTCCGAGTACCAGGCGCTCGAGCAGGAGATGCCGCCGCGCGAGGCGCTGCGGCTCGCGGCGCGCAACCGCCTGCGTCCGATCGTGATGTCGACGCTCGCGATGATCCTCGCGCTGATCCCGTTGGGTGCGGCGATCAGCGGCTCGGGCGATCAGATGCTGCAGCCGTTGGCCATCGCGATCATCGCCGGCATCGTCGTGCAGCTGCCGCTGGTGCTGGTGGCGATGCCGGTCGTGATCGGCTGGACCGTGCGGCGCGGTTGAGCCGCGCGGCAGGTCGGTTGCGACTAGCCGGCGCGCCGCATGATCTCTTCCGCCGCCTTGACCAGAAAGGCCGAGCGCGACTCGCCGTGCCGGCTCGCGTACTCGTCGATTCGCTTGAGCGTGAGCGCCGGAACGGTGATGTTGATCTTCTCCGCCGGGCCGAAATATCGCTCGACCGGCACGTCGATCACCGCCAACAGTCCGCCTTCGAGCTGCGGGCTGTGAAGGTGCGCATCGACGGGACGAACCTGCGGTATCGGCGCGCCCTCCTCGGCCAATAATTCGACGTGGCCGTCGATTGCTTCGGCGGCGGCCACCAGTGCTTCCTCGGCCGACTCGCCGACCGAAAAACAACCCGGGAGATCGAGCACGGTGACGCCGTACTTCCCGGATTCCTCGTGTAATGCCAAAGCGAACTTCATCTGATCCGGGCAAGCCTCCAGCCGTCCGCCTCTAAACGCCTGATCACCTGGGCGCTAGTCATCGGTAGGTATCATACCCACTATATAGGATTCAGAAAAGCCGCGCCACGCTCAAGGCGCGAAGTCCCGCTTGATGCGCGCCTTCACGACCGCATGCAACTCTTTGGAGAGTCCCGTGCGCTCGAGTCGCTTCAGCAACGTCGGCGCGCTCGTCAGCCGGCGCTTGGCGAGTTCGCGGGTGAATTCGCGGTCTTTCTCGCGGCCCGCGACATACTTGGAAATCGCGAGATCGTGGATCTCGAGACAAAGGCCGGTGATACCGTTGGTGTTGGCGTTGTTCACCGGGATCAAGCGATCGCGCCAACCCGCGGGCAGGGTTGCGGCTTGCGCGTCGACGCCTTGAGCGTAATAGCCGAACAGTTCGTGAAATGCCGATCCCTCGCCGATGGCACCGTCGACGAGATCGGTCCGTTCCGGATGATTCCGGGGATAGACGTCCGCCTCGATCGACCGAACGAGCAATCCCGATGCCTCCGGGAACGATCCCAGAACGGATTGGCTGCCGATGACGACGATCTCGCGATCGTCGGCGATCGCGCCGGCCGCGCGGATGACGTGCTCAAGGTCGGAGCGCTTCACGGATGCGTCGGCGCTGCTCGGTCGATAACAGACCGGCAAACGGCGAGGACTGCCGCAACTCGGCCGCACGCTCGCTCGGCTCGGTCATGATCGAGGCGATTTCGGTCGTCGGCCGCTCGAGGATCCGCTCCCATTGACGCAGCCCCTCCGGCAGATCACCGGCATCGCGAGTCTTCCAGCGACGGAGGTTGCGGCGCGCGTGCTCGACCAGCGCCGGGTCACGCAGCATCTTCTCGGCGATCAGCACGTGCATCACGAGGCTGCGCGCCTCTTGGAGTCGGTGCGATGAATACGGCGGGATCGCGGCGGACTCCGCCTCGACCCAGCGCAACACCTGTTTCAGTCCTTGCGCCTTGCGGCGAGCGCGTAACTGCCGCATGCGCTCCGCGTCACTGACCGCCCGCCCCGTCGCAGGTCGTCCGCGCCGGTTGGACCTGTGCTTCACCATAAATTTATTGTAACTAGTTACGATAATAATCGCAACAGGATCGCGCCCGCCCCGTCGCAGGTCGTCCGCGGCCGGCCGCGATCGCCTACTCCCGGCCGAACCCCAGCCGGGCGTAGCCGGACGGATCGGTTCGGCGGATCCGCCAGGCCCGCAGCGCCCCGAGCGCGCCGGCGACGAACACGAGCGCGGGCAGCACGATCCGCAGCATCCCGAACGAGCCGGTCAGCACGTCGAAGTGGATCACCGCAAGCACGAGCACGACGCCGAGCGCGAGGCTCGCGACGATCGGCGCGATCCGGGTCCTGAACGCGCCGCCCGCGCCGTCGTGGTGACGGGCGAAGAACACCGGCACCGCGGCCGAGGAGAGCGCCATCAGCGCGATCACGCCGAGCGTGCCGACGTTCGTGAGCCACGAGAACAGCGTCAGCACCGGGTCGAGCCGGAGCAGTGCGAACACCGCGAGCACCGCCGCCGCGAGCACCGTCTGGGTCAGCGAACCGGTATGCGGACTCGCGTGCCGCGCGTGGGTCCGCCCAAGGCTGTGCGGCAGCAGACCGTCGCGCCCGAGCGCGTAGAAGTAGCGCGCGGCGGCGTTGTGGAACGCGAGCAATCCCGCGAACACGCTGGTCACGAACAGCACGCTCATCGTCGTCGACAGCCACGGACCGACGTAGCGGACCGCCAGGTCGAACACGAAGCGCGTCGGATCGGCGAGCCCCTTCAGGTGCGCGACCAGACCGGTCGCGCCGGCGCCGTTCACCAGGCACCACAGCGAGAACGCGTAGAATCCGCCGATCAGCAGCACCGACAGGTAGGTCGCCCGCGGGATCGTGCGCTCGGGATCGCGGGCCTCCTCGCCGTAGATCGTCGTCGCCTCGAACCCCATGAAGCCGGCGAAGCAGAACAGGATCGCGATCGCGGGCGAGCCGCTCAACGCCTCGGCGGGGGTGAACGAGGTCAACGTGATCCCC
>JAJXYU010000155.1:0-299 GCA_021780395.1 Pseudomonadota bacterium | reverse complement strand
GTCGAGGATCAGCATCGCGACGTACTCGCCGGTCACGAGCACCGACAGGATCTTTGCGGACAGATCCACCTGGCGGTAACCGAGGATCGCGACCGTCGCGAGCGCCGCGAACGAGTAGTCGTACCATGGCCAATCGAGATGCAGGGTCTGGAGCGCGAGCGCACGCGCCGCGGTGCCGAACATCCCGTAGATCCCGATCTGCATCGCGTTGTACGCGACGACCGCGATCAACGCGGCCGCGCCGCCCGCGATCCCGCCGAGTCCGCGCGCCGCGAACGCGTAGAAGCCGCCGGCGGTCA
>JAJXYU010000194.1 GCA_021780395.1 Pseudomonadota bacterium | reverse complement strand
AGCCGGACGTGGACAGCTTGTGCCAGTACGCCATCAGCAGGAAGCCGGCGACGATCGCAAAGCCGACCGCCTGCAGCATGAGATCGCCGCCGGCGAGCACGCCGACCCCGTAACCGATCATGCCGATCAGCGGAAACGCGCGGACGCCGCCGAACGAGGATCGATCGTCCGGCGCGCGGCGTTCCTCGCGCTCGAGTCCGATCAGGAACGACAGGAACAGCACGAAGAGGACCTGGGTGCCTTCCGGGGGGAGCCAGTTCAAGGGTTGCATCTGTGCCGCCGTGCGATCCTCGAGATGGGTAAGATAACTCCGAGCCGCCCGGATTTCCCTGCGGCGATGCGCGCCGCGCCGGGGCGCCGAGGGGCCGAGGGGCCGAGGGGCCGAGGATACATCGATGAACGACGATTTCGGGGTCGGGTCGCGGGTGGCTTACCAGAACGGGGATTTCCTGCGCAGCGACGCCGCCCGGCCGATCCGCATCCTCTCCGAGTACCTCGGGCCGCTCGAGGCGCTACGCCGCGCGCGGGTGCACGACACCGTCGTGTTCTTCGGCTCGGCGCGACTCACGCCCGAGGGGCCGTTCGGTCCCTACTACGCGGCCGCACGGGAGCTCGCCCGGCGGCTGACCGACTGGGCGAATCGCTTGCCGTCACGGGCGCGCCGATTCGTGGTCTGCTCCGGCGGTGGCGGCGGGATCATGGAGGCGGCGAATCGCGGCGCCGCCGATGCCGGCGGCCGCAGCATCGGCCTGAACATCAGCCTTCCGCACGAGCAGCGTCCGAACCCCTACATCAGCCCGGAGCTGTCGTTCGAATTCCACTATTTCTTCATGCGCAAGCTCTGGTTCGCGCATCTCGCCCGCGGCCTCGTGGTGTTCCCGGGCGGCTTCGGCACCCTCGACGAACTCACCGAGATCCTCACCCTCGCGCAGACCCGCAAGCTCGGGGCGAAGATCCCGGTGCTGCTGTTCGGGAGTGCGTACTGGCGCGAGATCGTGAACTTCGAGGCGCTCGCCCGTTACGGCATGATATCGCCGGAGGATCTCGCGCTGTTCGAATACGTCGACGACGCCGACGCCGCGTTCGGGCGTCTGCAGAGCGCAATCGCACCCGCCGCGGCCGAAGAGGAAGGCCCGGCGTTCGCGCATTCGCTCACGTCTCGCTCCGACGCGCCGTGACGGCGGTGCCCGCGACTCAGAAACGCAGCGACAGGCAGCTCAATCCGCCGTCGAGCTTGCGGAATTCCGAGGTGTCGAGCAGCAGCGGCGAGTAACCGAGCGCGGCCAGGGTGTCGGCCGTGCGCGGGTAACCGGCTGCGACCAGCACGCGTGAGTTGACCCGAACGCAGTTCGCCGCGTACGACTCGCGGGGGTCGACCTCGACGATCTCCAGGTGCGCGAGCTCGGCCGTGCGCGGCAGCTCGCGCACCGCCAGCAGGCGTCCGTCGCCGAGGTACGCGATCCCGGACTTCAGGTGCAGGAGCTTCGCGCTGCCGCGAATGTCGATCGTCGAGGCGGTGTACCCCGCCGCGCGCACGATCTCGCAGAACTGCGCGGCGCCGTCGGCGTTCGTGCGGGCCGACACGCCGACGAAGAAGTGCGAGCCCGCCTGACACACGTCGCCGCCGTCGACCGTGCCCGGCGCGCGGATCTCGGCGAGGTCGCCGCGCAGACCGCGCAGGCAATCGCGAATCGAGTCCACCTCGCCGCGCCGGGTCGCGGCTCCCGGCCGCGTGACGATCGTGACGCGCTCGGCGGGTACCGCGGTGTCCTCGACGAAGGGCGCGTCCGGGAAACCGGGCTGCGCGTCGAGCATCGTGAGCTCGAGCCCGCAGGCACGCAGCGCGTCGCAATAGGCGGCGTGCTGCGCCGACGCGAGTGCGAGATCCGGCGGACCGAGGCCCGCGGTCGAGAGGCCCTGAGAGAAGGTCGCGCCTGGCGCGCGCACGATGGCATGGGTGAATTCGATCATCCGGTCTTGCCTCGATGGAAGGAATGGGGATTCATGCGGCGTCGGGCCGCGAGCGAAGGCGCGGGCTGCACCTCGCGCAGCAGGCGCGCGAGCCGCGGCGGGCGTGCGCCGCGCGTCCACGCGAATGCGACGATGTGTTCGATGATGTGCTGCACGTAGGCGCGCGTTTCCCGATAGGGAATGTTCTCGATCCAGACGTCCGCCGCCATCGGATGGTCGGGCAGCCAGCGCTCGACCGCGGCGGGGCCGGCATTGTACGCGGCGAGCCCGAGCGCGAGCTGTCCGTCGAATCGATCGAGCAGATCGCGCAGGTACGCGGCGCCGAGATCGAGCGCGACCGGCGGGCGCATCAGTTGCGCCGGTGTCGGCCGGCGCAGGTGCCAGCGCCGAGCGATCGCGACCGCGGTCCGCGGCTGCAATTGCATCAGGCCACGCGCATCCGCCGGGGAGAGCGCGTCGGGTTGGTACAGACTCTCCTGGCGCATCACCGCGAACAGCCAGTCGGGCGGCAGGCGCGCCAGCCGGCTCGCGGCGGCGACGGCGCGTCCATAGGGGCGGGGATAGCGCAGGCGCAGATCGTCCCAGTCGTCCGCCTGCTTCAGTGCGATGATCGAGCGTTCGTACCATCCCCAGTCCGCGGCGAGCCGGGCGGCCTGCACGAACGTGGTCGCGTCGGCGTCGCGCAGCGCAACCCGCCACTCGAGCGTCGCGCGTTCGATCATGCCGCAACGGTACAGCTCCCGCGCACGGATCAGCCCGGGGTCCGCGGCGAGCTGCGCGAGGACCCGGCGGTCGATCGGCGCGAGGTGGACGTGCAGGCGGTACGGACGCCGCAACCGGTCCGCCGCAAGATAGCCGTAGAAGTCCCGGCGCTGCGCGACTTTCGCGTACAGCGGGCGGGCGGCCGCGGCGCCGGCGGTCGCGGCCACCGAGCGCGCGCGCCAGTACTGCCAGCGGGGTTCGGCGGCCACGCTGGTCGGGAGCGCGTCGATCGCGGCGAGCGCCTGCGCGAAGTCGCCATTCCACAGCGCCGCGCGCACTCGCCATTCGCCCGCCATCGCGTCGATGTCGGCCGCCGGCACGCGAGCGAACGCGGCGAGCGCGTCCGCGTCACGGTCGTAGGCGGCGCCGAGCGCCGCGCTGAGCCGCAGGCGCGGCCGCACCGCCGGCGGCAG
>JAJXYU010000056.1 GCA_021780395.1 Pseudomonadota bacterium | reverse complement strand
TCCGGGTTACCGGAACCTGCAGGCGGCGATCCTGGTGCGGCTCGGCGACGTCGCCCAGTCGATCGAGATCTACGACGAGCTGCTCGCGCGGCATCCGGGCCTGCCGAAGATCTGGATGAGCTACGGCCATGCGCTCAAGACCGGCGGCCGCGACGCGGACAGTGCGGCGGCGTACCGGCGCAGCGTCGCGCTGCGGCCGAGCCTCGGCGAGGCGTACTGGAGCCTCGCGAACCTGAAGACCGTGCAGTTCGCGCCGACCGAGATCGCCGCGATGCGCGCGCAGCTCGCGCGCGCGGATCTGGCCGAAGAGGACCGGTTCCACCTGCACTTCGCGCTCGGCAAGGCGCTCGAGGACGCCGGCGAGTACGCCGAGTCGTTCGCCGAGTACGCGGCCGGGAACCGCGTGCGCCGGGCGGGGCTGCGCTACTCGGCCGAGGAGCTCAGCGAGCACGTGCGCCGTTCGAAGCGGCTGTTCACGGCGGAGTTCTTCGCCGCGCGTCGCGGGGTCGGCTGCGCCGCGCCGGATCCGATCTTCGTGGTCGGCCTGCCGCGCGCGGGCTCGACGCTGATCGAGCAGATCCTCTCGAGCCACTCGGCGATCGAGGGCACGATGGAGCTGCCCGACATCCCGGCGCTCGCGCGGCCGTTCTACGGCCAGCGCGACGGCGAGCCCGGATATCCCGAGGCGCTCGCGGCGCTCGACGCCGACGCCTGCCGGGCGCTCGGCGAGCGCTACATCGAACAGACGCGGATCCAGCGGCGTCGCGGCGCGCCGTACTTCGTCGACAAGCTGCCGAACAACTTCGTGCACCTCGGCCTGATCCACCTCGCGCTGCCGAACGCGAAGATCATCGATGCGCGGCGGCATCCGCTCGGCTGCTGCTTCTCGTGCTTCAAGCAGCACTTCGCGCGCGGCCAGGGGTTCACCTACGATCTGACCGACCTCGGGCGCTACTACCACGACTACGTCGAGCTGATGGCGCACTTCGACGCGGTGCTGCCCGGGCGGGTGCACCGGGTGCACTACGAGCGGATGATCGAGGACACCGAGGGCGAGGTGCGGCGCCTGCTCGCGTATCTCGGCCTGCCGTTCGAGACGGGCACCTTGCGCTTCTACGAGACCGAGCGCGCGGTGCGCACCGCGAGCGCGCAGCAGGTCCGCCAGCCGATCTATCGCGCCGGGCTCGACCAATGGCGCCACTACGAGCCCTGGCTCGATCCGCTGAAACGCGCGCTCGGACCCGTGCTCGCCGCCTATCCGGCGACGCCGGAATTTTGATTTTGCGGTTTTATGGCATAATCGCCGGCTTTAGTGCGTATTTGCGACAGGGGAACTTTCGACATGACCCGTAGCCGGCAACGAAAACTCAAGCGAAATCAGAGAATTGATTCGATCCGCGCGGTCCGGAACGGCGCGCTCGCGGTGGCCTCCGCGCCTGTGGCGTCGGCGCTACTCCTGTGCATGCACACGGCCAGCGCGGCCGATGCGAACGGCGCGAGCGCGGCGAGCGACAACGGCAACGGCGGGGCGCTCGCCGAGATCGTCGTGACCGCCGAGAAGCGCGCGCAGAACCTGCAGAACGTGCCGCTCAGCATCCAGGCGTTCGACACGCGCGACCTGCAGCGGCTGCACGTGACCGACTTCAACCAGTACGTGAAGTACCTGCCGACCGTGTCGTTCCAGGAGGCCGAGGGTCCCTCGTTCGAACACACCTACATGCGCGGCGTCGCGAGCGGCGGCGACGGCAACCACTCCGGATCGCTCCCGTCGGTCGGCATGTACCTCGACGAGCAGCCGGTCACGACGATCGACGGCAACCTCAACATCCACATCTACGACATCCAGCGCGTGGAGTCGCTCGCGGGTCCGCAGGGCACGCTGTACGGCGCGAGCTCGGAGGCGGGCACGATCCGCATCATCACCAACAAGCCGGACGTGCACAAATTCGAGGCCGGCTACGATCTCGACGGCAACTCGGTCGACCACGGCGGCATCGGCTACACGGCCGAAGGCTTCGTGAACCTGCCGATCGCCGACATCGCGGCGGTGCGCCTGGTCGGCTGGTACGAGAAGGACGCCGGCTTCATCGACAACGTGCACCAGACGATCAATTTCCAAGGGCCGAATGGCACGACGATCCCGTTCGACAACGCGAGCCAGGTCAAGCGCCACTACAACGACGTGGTCACCAAGGGCGGGCGCGCGGAGTTCGCGATCGACCTGAACGACCACTGGACGATCCTGCCGACCGTGATGGGGCAGGTGGCCGACACCAACGGCAATTTCGCGTACAACCCGGCGCTCGGCGACCTGAAGGTCGCGCACTTCTCGCCCGACACGGTGCACGACACCTGGACGCAGTCGGCGCTCACCGTGAAGGGCAAGATCCACGGGTTCGACCTCGTCTACGCGGGCGCCTGGCTCACGCGCAACACCCACGAGCACAGCGATTACGCGGATTATTCGCTCGCCTACGATCTCGCGTACAGCTTCGCCGGGTACGGCGCGTACTTCGTCGACAATGCCGGCAACACGATCAACCCGGCGCAGCAGATCTACGGGAACGACCATTACACCAAGCTCAGCAATGAGCTGCGGATCGTGTCGCCGAAGAGCGAGCCGTTCTACTTCACCGCGGGCGTGTTCGCGGAACGGCAGGTCCACGAGATCCTGCAGAACTACGTGATCGACAACAACAATCAGCCGCTCGCGACGAGCCTGTCGGTCCCGGGCTGGCCGGGCACGCTGTGGCTCACCGACCAGGAACGCGTCGACCGCGACCAGGCCTTGTTCAGCGAGTTCTCGTACCGGTTCACCCCGAGGTTGACCGGGACCGCGGGTGCGCGCTACTACACCTTCGACAACACGCTCGACGGGTTCTACGGGTTCTCGGCGAACTTCAGTTCGCACGAAGGCGTCGCAACCTGCCCGTCCCCGAACCTGCCGTGGCGCAACGCGCCGTGCTCGGATCTCAATGGCCGCAGCACCGGGTCCGGGATCACGCCGAAGCTCAACCTGACCTACAAGATCTCCTCGAACAAGCTGATCTACGCGACCTACTCGAAGGGCTTCCGGCCGGGCGGCGTGAACCGCAACGGCGGCGGCAAGATCCCGCCGTACAAGCCGGACTACCTGATCAACTGGGAGTTCGGCTGGAAGACGCAGTGGGACGACAACCGCTTCCGCTGGAACGGCGCGGTGTTCTTCGACAAGTGGAAGGACTTCCAGTTCGCTTATCTGGGGCCGAACGCGCTCACGATCATCGCGAACGCCGGTGCGGCGGACGTGAAGGGCATCGAGACCAATGTCGCATGGCGCGCGACCCGCGCGCTCACCCTGACGAGCGGGATCGCCTATCTCGACGCGAAGCTGACCCGGGAGTATTGCGCGCCGAAGCCCGGCGATACCCCCGCGCAGGACTGCTACGCCGGCACCACCTACGAGCAGTACGCGCCGAACGGCCAGCAGCTCCCGGTCACGCCGAAGGTCAAGGGCGACGTGACCGCGCGCTACACGTTCATGCTGGGCTCGCTGCACGCCAACGTGCAGGGCTCGGCGGTGTACGTCGGACCGCGCTGGGCGGACCTGCGGATGGTCGCGCGCAACGACCTCGGCCGGGAGCCCGCGTATACGCTCGCGGACCTGTCGTTCGGGATCGACAAGGGCAACTGGCACGCGGGGCTCTACGTGAACAACGTGTTCGACAAGCGGGCGGTGCTCGACCGCTTTGCGCAGTGCGACGTTGCGACCTGCGGGAGCGTCGCGATCTATTCCGTGCCGAACCAGCCGCGCACCATCGGCGTGAAGTTCGGTCAGAGGTTCTGAACGAACCTCTATACGGAAACGGCTGAGCGCGCGCCGCGCGCGCCGCCCCTCGAGGGCAGCGCGCGCGGCGACGTCCTGGTCGTCGGCGCCGGATTCACGGGGCTCTCCACCGCGCTGCAGCTTGCGGAGCGCGGCGTCGCCGTGATCGTCGTCGATGCCGAGTCGATCGGGTTCGGTGCGTCCGGGCGCAATGGCGGCCAGGTCAATCCGGGCCTGAAGCCCGATCCCGACGAGGTCGAACGGCGGTTCGGCGCCGAGCGCGGGCGCGCGATGAACGATCTGGCCGGCGGCGCGCCGTCCTTCGTGTTCTCCCTGATCGAGCGCCTCGGGATCCGCTGCGAGGCCCGGCGCAACGGCACGCTGCGCGCGGCCGCGCACGCCGCGCATCTCGCCGGGGTCGAACGCACCGCGGCGCAGTGGGCGGCGCGCGGCGCGCCGGTCGAATTCCTCGATCGCGATGCGGTTGCGGCGGCGACGGGCTGCGAGCGCTATCGCGGCGCGATGCTCGACCGGCGGGGTGGCGACCTCAACCCCTTGTCCTACGCGCGGGGACTCGCGCGCGCGGCGATCGATGCGGGCGCGCGGATCCACGAAGGCACCCGGATCGAGTCGCTCGCGCGGGTGGCCGGCGGCTGGCGCGCGCGGGCTGCGCGCGGCGAGGTCGTCGCGAGCCGCGTGGTGATCGCGACCAACGGCTACAGCGACGGGCTGTGGCCGCGGTTGCGCCGCTCGGTGGTTCCGGTGTTCAGCCAGATCGCCGCGACCGCGCCGCTCCCGGACGTGCTCGCGGCGCGGATCCTGCCCGGCCGGTCGGTGCTCTACGAAAGCGGCCTGGTGACGGTGTACTACCGGATCGATGCGGGCGGACGCCTGTTGATCGGTGGGCGCGGGCCGTTGCGCGAGGTCGGCGCGCCGCACGAGCTCGGACATCTCCTCGCCTATGCCCGCCGGCTGTGGCCCGCGCTCGGCGAGACCGCATGGACCCACGCCTGGGGCGGGCGGATCGCGATGACGATCGACCATTACCCGCACCTGCACGAGCCCGCGGAGGGGGTCCTGATCGCGCTCGGCTACAACGGCCGCGGGGTCGCGCTCGCGACCGCGCTCGGCGCCGAGGTCGCGCGCCGCGTGCTCGACCCGCGCGCGGCGCTCGCGTTCCCGGTGAGCCCGGTGCGGGCGATTCCGCTGCACGGACTCTGGCCGCTCGCGGTGAAGGCCGCGGTGCTGCGCGGCCGGATCGCGGATCGGTTCCGCCGGTAACCGCCGTATGTGCGGCCGCTACGTGAGTCCCGACGAGGCGGCGATCGAACGGGCGTTCGGCCTGCCGCGCGCCGGACGGGGACTCGCCGCGCACTACAATCTGGCGCCGTCCGAACGCGCCCCGGTGATCCGGTGGATCGACGGCGGCGCGCAGCTCGACGAACTGCGCTTCGGTCTCGTGCCGTTCTTCGCGAAGGGGCAGCCGGGTCGCTACGCGACCTTCAACGCCCGGGTGGAGACACTCGAGACCAGCGCGAGCTTTCGCGGTCCGTGGCGGCGCGCGCAGCGCTGTCTCGTGCCCGCGCTCGGCTTCTACGAGTGGCACCTGAACCCGGACGGCTCGAAGCAGCCGTACTACGTCGCGCTCACGGACCGGCCGGTCTTCGCGTTCGCAGGGCTTTGGGATCGCTCGGTCGCGGACGACGGGACGGCGCTCGAATCGTTCACGATCATCACGATGAGCGCGAACGCCCTGCTCTCGCGGATCCACAACGCGAAGCGACGGATGCCGGCGATCCTCACGCGCGAGGCCGAGCGGGTCTGGCTCGCGGGGACCGCCGCGGCCGCCCAGGCGGTGCTCGCGCCCTACCCCGATGCGGCGATGCGGGCGCAGCGGGTTAGTGCGCGGGTGAACTCGGCGCGCAACGACGATCCGGCGCTGATCGCGCCGCTCCCCGAGGCGATTCCTTGACCGGGTTCACCGTCCGCCGCCGGTGCGCGCGGTTAGGCTCGCGCGATGGGAGCACCGACGCCGTGACCCGCGCCTTGCCGATCGCGCTGCTCGCACTGGTCGCACTGGTCGCGCTGGTCGCGGGCGCGCCGGTCGCGCGCGCGGGCGGGCACATCTACACCTACGTCGATGCGGCCGGGGTGCGGCACTTCACCGACATCCCGCCGGACGGCCGGCGGTACACGATCTCGATCATCCAGCTCCACCTGACCGGGCGGACCGAGAGCGGCGCGGCGTACGATCCGGCGCTCCTTGCGCGGGCGTCGCAGTACGATCCGCTGATCGATCGCGCCGCGGCGCAGGCCGCGGTCGCGCCGGCGCTGCTGCGGGCGATGATCGTCGTCGAGTCGGGATTCAACGCGTCGGCGATCTCGCGGACCGGGGCGATGGGCCTGATGCAGCTGATGCCGCAGACCGCGCGGCGCTACGGGGTCACGAATCCGTTCGACCCGCGCCAGAACGTGCACGCCGGCGCGCGGTACCTGCACGATCTGCTGCAGCGGTTCGGCAACAATCTGTCGCTCGCGCTCGCGGCGTACAATGCCGGGGAGAACGCGGTCGAGCGCAGCGGCTTCAGGATCCCGCCGTTCCAGGAGACCGAGGCCTACGTGCCGAAGGTCCTCAAGATCTACCGGATCCTCTCTCGAACGAGCGCGACCTGAGCGGACTCGCTCGGGGAGCCTCGCACCACCTTGTCACGACCGGACCGCGTGTTCGAACGCCCGCCCTTCGTCGACGACCCGGATCCGGGCCGCCGCTGGGTCGCGGTGTGGCGCGGGCCGCGGCGCGCGGCGCGCGACTTCGGCGTCGTGCTCGAGGCCGCCGGCCTGCCGTTCGCCTGTCTCGAGGCCGACGGGCTCTGCGAGCTCTGGGCCCCGGTCTCGCAAGCGACGCTGGTGCGCCGGGAGATCGAGCAGGCGCTTGCGGAAGGCGCGCACGGCGAGGCGGGCGCGACGGACGAACCGGTGCGCGGCGGCGCCGCGACCGGCGCGATGCTCTACGTCGCGGTGCTGCTCGCGGTCGCGTTCGCGGTCGGTCGCTCGCTCCTCGGGATCGACTGGCTCGATGCGGGTGCGGTCGATGCGTCGCCGGGGCGTCGCGGCGAGTGGTGGCGGGCGGTCACCTCGCTCACCCTGCACCTCGGGCCGGAGCATCTGCTCGGGAACCTCCTGTTCGGGGCGGCCGTGGGGGTGCTCGTCGGCCGCCAGCTCGGCGGCGGGATCGGGTGGCTCGGGATCCTGGTCGCGGGCGCGCTCGCGAACCTCGTCGAGGTCGCGATCGCACCGGCGAGCTACAGCGCGGTCGGTGCGTCGACCGCGGTGTTCGCGGCGCTCGGCATCCTCTCGGGGCGTGCGTGGCGCGCGCGGGCGGGGACCCCGCGGCGCTGGCTGCAGCGCACCGCGCCGCTCGCCGCTGGCGTCGGGCTCCTCGCGCTGCTCGGCTCCGGCAAGCATCACGTCGACGTGCTCGGCCATGCGCTCGGCTTCCTCGTCGGGGTCGCGTTCGGCGCACCGTCGGCGCTCGCGGGTCTGGCGCGCCGCGCCGGCCCGCGCGCACAGATCGGCGCCGGCGCGCTCGCGCTCGCGCTGGTCGCGATCGCCTGGGTGCTCGCGATCGACCGCGCCGGGGGCCTTTAAGCGGAAGCCGCAGGAATCGTCGGGATCCCCGGCGGCGCGGCGGGACCGCGGATGTGGTTCAATGATCCCATCGAAACCGCCGGAGAGCGCCGCATGTACGGGAAAATCCTGGTTCCGGTCGACGGCAGCGAGACCGCGACCGCAGGTCTCGAGGAAGCCATCCAGATCGCCAAGCTCGTCGGCGGGAAGATCCGCATCCTGCACGTCGTCAATGAGCTCATCATCGATTACGCGTTCGGCTCGGGCCTCTACGCGAACACCGTGATCGAGTCGATGAGGAGCGACGGCCAGAAGATCCTGAACCAGGCCGAGGCGCTGGCGCGCCAGAAGGGCCTCGAGCCCGAAGGGGTGCTGATCGAGTCGATCGGCGGACCCGCGGCGCAGTTCATCGCCGAGCAGGCTAAGGAGTGGCCCGCGGACCTCGTCGTGATGGGCACGCACGGCCGGCGGGGCTTGCGGCGCCTCGCGCTCGGGAGCGATGCCGAGACGGTGCTGCGCAGCGTGGCGGCGCCGGTGCTGCTCGTGCATCGACCGGCGACGAAGAGTCCCGCCACGAAGTCTTAGCGCGCGCGCCGCGGGCCGCGCCCGATCTTTCCCCGGTTGTCAGCAGGAGGTTCAGCATGCGCATTCCGAAGAAACTCGTCTTGCAGGGCGCGCTGCTCGGCGCGCTCGCCGTCGCCGCGGGCGGCGCGTTCGCGGCGACCTCGGCCGCGAAGGCCGAATGGCCGACCGCCGCCCAGCGCGAGAAGATGGCGCTGATCCATGAAAAGATGGCCGCCTGCCTGCGCTCCGATCGTCCATTCGCCGAATGCCGGCAGGAGATGATGCGGGCCTGCCGCGCCGAGCTCGGGGTGGGCGGGTGTCGGATGATGCAGGACGGACGGCCCTGGGGCCGCCGCGGCGGGATGATGCGCGGCGGCGGGATGATGGGCCCGCCCGGCGGACCGACCGCGACGCCGAATACCGCATCGCCACCGCCCCAGCGGTGAGTTCGGGGATCGGTTCGCACGCCGGCGGCACCGCGCTGCCGGCGCGTGACGTCGAGATCCCGGTCGCGGTGTCCGCGCGCCACGTGCACCTGTCGGCGCGCAGCGTCGAGGCGCTGTTCGGACCCGGTGCGAACCTGCGGGTGCACACGATGCTGCGCCAGCCGGGGCAGTTCGCGGCCGAGCAGACGGTCACGCTGATCGGCCCGAAGGGGCGGATCGAGCACGTCCGGGTCGTCGGCCCGCCGCGTTCTCAGGATCAGGTGGAGCTGTCCCGGAGCGACGAGCTCGTGCTCGGGATCGACGCGCCGCTGCGCGAGTCGGGGCATCTCGACGGGACGCCCGGGATCACGCTCGAGGGGCCCGCGGGCCGCGTGACGCTCGACCACGGGGTCGTGTGTTCGCTGCGGCACCTGCACCTGAGTCCGGCCGATGCGGTCGCGCTCGGCTTGCACGATCAGCAGCGGATCTCGATTCACGTCGCCGGCGAGCGCGCGCTCACCTTCGACGATCTCGTCGTGCGGGTCGCGCCGGACTATCGGATGGAAGTCCACCTCGATACCGACGAGGGCAATGCCGCCGGGATCGGCCCGCAGGGGGCGTTCGCGAGGATCGTCAAGGCGGGCGGGTAGATGGGTGTCGGCGCGTCTGCGGACACCCGGCATCCCGTGTCGGGAATTTTTACATCCGAGCGGGGCCGTTCGCAAAACCCATTGTTTAAATGAACTTTCAGGTTTGGCATGCCGCTTGCTCGCTCATGGATCACCACGGCCCTGATGCCGTCATGACGCAACCGCTCAAGGGGATGACCATGAACCTGGGTTCGACGTTCTTCGATGCCACGACGCGTGATTGGGTGAAGCGCACCGGCTTGGCCCTGATCGCCGCCGGCACGCTCGTGCTCGGCAGCGCGCACGCCGTTTCGTTCACGGTGCCGAGTTCCGACGGCACGGGCAATTGCTACCCATTCGATTGCACCGACAACAATACGCAATATCAGCAGGTCTATGCCGCGTCGGCGTTCAGCGGTCCGACCGTGATCTCGTCGATCACGTTCTTGCAGGCCTTGGCGCAGTATCCGAGCTCGATCGGAGTGGTTCCGGGCACCTACACGATCTCGTTCTCGACCACTTCGGCTGCGGTGGACGGGCTGTCGAGCACGTTCTCGAACAACCTCGGCGCGGACAACCAGACGTTCTTCTCGGGCGCGCTCGGCGGGCTCGGCAACACCTTGACGATCACCGGCACGCCGTTCGACTACAACCCGGCGAACGGCAATCTGTTGCTGAACGTATCGATGGACTACAACCAGCAGGTACCCAACGGCAGCGGCAACACCTACATGGAAGCCAACGGGTCGGGCACGCTCTCCAGCCGCGTGGTGGGTTCCGGATCGTCCGGAGCCGCGGACAGCACGGCGCTGGTCACGGAGTTCAACGTCCGCCCCGCGAGCGTTCCGGAGCCGGCGACCTGGGCGCTGTTCGTGGCCGGGCTTGCGGGCCTCGGATTGATGCTGCGCCGTCGGCAGCGATCGGCCTGAAAGCCGTCCAGAGCCGATGCGGCGGGCGGGGAGGACCACTCCTCGACGCCGCTCCAGGCCAGGAAAACGCCCGCCGTGATGCGGGCGTTTTCTTTATGGGGGAGTCCCGCCGACGACTCGATGGGTGTCGGAAAAATTGACAACCGGGCCTTCCCACCCGCCGACGCGTCGCTCAGGATCTCGTAACGTATTGATAATCATAATCACTCGAGGTTTGGCATCGTTCTTGCTGATTCATCGGGTCTCGATGCGATGCACAAACTCAAGGGGACTTCTGACATGACGAAGATGACATGGTTGAGTTCGATCGCGGCCGCGGCCGTCGTCGGTTCCGCGCTCGCGGTACCGGCCTCCGCGACGGCGATCAACTGGGATTTCTTTGCACTGGCCGGCGGCACGAACCAGACGCTCGGCGGGAATTACCTGTTCACCAATCCGCTCGCGCCGAAGCAGTCGATCGTCGCGTTCGCGCTGGTGCCGAACCTGGCCGGGACCTGGACCAGCAACGCTTGCAACGACACGGCCAACGGCCCGTGTCTGTACGCGAAGGGTGCCGGGACCTTGCCGGGCAATCCGGAGCGCGGCCTCGGACTGATCCCGAATTCCCAGTACGAGATCTTCAGCCCGAACGGGATCGGGCTCGTCGCCAGCGCGCCGATCCTGTCGGTCAGCATCGGCTCGGTGCAGAGCGGGGAGTCCTGGCAGTTGCAGGGCTGCATCTTCAACAACACGCCGTGCACGACGATCGATCAGGGTGTCGGCGGCGGCAGCAACGGGGTCATCACGCTCAGCAACCTCGGCCACTACGACGGGTACGTGGTCGACGTGCCGTGTGCGAACTCCACGACCTGCGCATCGACGAGCACGAACTCCAGCAACAACATCCTGTTGATGTCGGTCACGACGTCGGTGCCGGAGCCTGCGACCTGGGCGCTGCTCGCGGCGGGACTCGCCGGCGTCGGGTTGATGCTGCGGCGTCGGCGGCCGTCGGCCTGAGGGTTGGCGGTGCAACGCGCTCGGGGCGTTCCCCGAGCGCCCGTCAACCGACGGAAACGCCCGCCGCGAGGCGGGCGTCTCCATTTGCGGGCGCCGTCGCCCGCAGGCCGTAGTTCGCGAGGACCTCGCGCATCGGCGCGAACGAGAACTCACCCAGGAGCCGGCGCAGGCGATCCTCGCAGCAGTGCAGGTTGGTGTAATGCCGCACGCGCGATAGCCAGGGTACCCGGATGCGCGGCTGATCCGGATCGAGTTCCCAGGGGTGCAGGTAGAACGTGAACGGCCGGCCCTGCGCATTGATCTGGCGCAGTCCCCAGCGCGTGACCGGGAACGGCAGCAGCCGGAAGTAGCCGCCGCCCGAGACCGGCACCCGCAGGCCGCCCCAGTGCGCGGCACCCATCGGGAATTCGATCAGCGTCGCACCGGACGGTGCGCTCAGCGGTCCCGGTTCCTCCGACGCGCCCGGGATCCCATAGCGGTCGTGCCGGATCGGGAAGATCGAGGAATCGTAGCGAAAGCCAAGCTCCACGAGCACGTCGAGCGCCCAGAGCGAGCGCCGGGTGATCGAGAAGCTCGCCGCCCGATACCCCTCGACCGCGGTGCCGCTCAGATCCTCGAGCAGGTGCTTCGAGCGCACGGTCTCGGCGCGAAATTCCGCCGGACTCTGGGTGTAGATCAGCTGGTGCGAGTAGCCGTGGCTCGCGATCTCATGGCCCAGCGCCGCGATCCGCCGGACGAGCGCCGGGTGGCGCTCGGCGATCCAGCCGAGCACGAAGAAGGTTCCGCGGACCCCGCGCTCCTCGAGCAGCGCGAGGATGCGATCCGTGTTGCGTTCGACCCGGGACTCCCGGTCCGGCCAGGACTCGCGTGGAATCGCCGGCGCGAGCGCGGCGACCTGGAAGTAGTCCTCCACGTCGACCGAGAACGCGTTGACCAGCGTGCCGTCCATCGCTGCGCACTATACGGCGGCCCACCGGGCGGGACCAGGATGGAGTTCGCGGAAGCGCGGGTCGCGCTGGCGGCGACGCGGGTCCGGTCTCGCCGGGTCCGCCGGGGTTCCGGACGCCCAAAAAAAAGATGCCGCCTTGCGGCGGCATCTCAGCGATCAGTCGATCTCTTTGTTGTCGAATCAGCTCGCCCGGCGACGGCGAATCGTCCAGCCGAGGCCGAACAGGCCGACCGCCATCAGCGCGAGCGCACCCGGCTCCGGCACCGTCGACGCCGACATCAACACGATGTTGTTGTCGCTGTTGGTCATCCGGGTGTTGGTCATCGTCACGCAGCGCGTGCCGTTCGCGCAGGGGACGTACACCACGTAGGACGCGTACGGGTTCATCGCCAGGTTGCCGATGGTCAGCGAAGATCCGGACGCGCCCACGCCGGAGTCGATCGTGGTGCAGGTCGAATAAGTCGACGAGCAACCCGCGACCGCCCAGGACTCACCGTACTGCACCGACCCGAGGGTCAGGCTGTTGATGT
>JAJXYU010000316.1 GCA_021780395.1 Pseudomonadota bacterium | reverse complement strand
AGCGCCAGCTCGCGGCGCTCGACCGCGAGGCGAACGGTAGTGTCGACGACGCCGCGAGGGCGGCGCTCAAGCACAAGGTCCTCGAGCAGTTCGTCGGCCAGGAGGCGCTGATCACGCGGCTGCACTCGCTCGGCTATCGGGTCAGCAACGCCGACGTGCTCGCCGCCGAATCGCAGATCCCGGCGTTCCAGGTCGGCGGCAAGTTCGACCCGCAGCACGCGATCGCGTTGCTGCAGGCCGAAGGCCAGTCGATCGATCAGGTCGAGGCCATGATCCGCCGGCAGATCGAACTCGACCAGTTCGGCGACGCGCTGAACCTCTCGGCGTTCGCGACGCCGGCGGAGGTCAACCGCGTCGAAGCGCTGCTGCACGAACAGCGGGACATCGGCTGGATCCAGATTCCGGCGGCGCCGTACGCGGCGAGCGCGACACCGACCGACCAGCAGGTCGAGGCCTACTACCGGGCGCACACCAGCGCGTACATGACGCCGGAGACGGTCGACCTCCAGTACATCGAGCTCAGCCTCGCGAAGATCGCGGCCGCGGTGCCGGTCGGCGACGCCCAGCTGCATGCCTACTACGAGGACCAGAAGGCGAAGAATCCGCAGGACTTCGTGCAGCCCGAGGAGCGGCGGGTGAGCCACATCCTGATCGCGGTCTCGAACCCGAAGGATGCGGCGGCGGCGAAGGCGAAAGCCGAGAAGATCTACCGGCTCGCGGTCGGGGGCGCGAATTTCGCGGCGCTCGCCCGCAAGTATTCGCAGGACCCCGGCTCGGCGCAGCAGGGCGGGGATCTCGGCTGGAATGATCGCAAGGCCTGGGTCAAGCCGTTCGCGGACGCGGCGTTCAGCATGAAGGTCGGGCAGATCGTCGGACCGGTGAAGACGCAGTTCGGCTACCACATCATCAAGCTCGTCGGCATCCGGCCGGCGACCGTGAGGACCTTCGAGCAGAGCAAGGCGCAGCTCGCGAGCGAATATCGGCGCGCCCAGGCCGACAAGGCGTTCAACCACCTCGAGGACAAGCTGGCCGACGCGGCACTGCAAAATCCGACCGACATCGGCGCGGCCGCCCGCAAGACCGGATTGCCGGTGCAGACGATCCCGGGATTCTCCCGCCAGAATGGTGGCGGGCCGTTCCTGCACGTGAAGGCGGTGATCGACGCGGCGTTCAGCCCCGACGTGCTCGCCGGCAACCTGAGCTCGCTCGTGCAGGTCTCCAAGGACGACGCGATCGTCGTGCTGGCGACGAACCACCAGATGCCGCGCTTGGAGCCGCTCGCGACGGTGCACGACGCCGTGGTCAGCGCGTGGCAACAGCAGCGTGGCACCGAACTCGCGCTGGCGGCCGCGCAGGCCGCCGAGAAGCGCCTCGCCGCCGGTCAGAACTGGACCGAGGTTGCGAAGTCGCTGAAGCTGACTGCGCAAGCGCCGCGTTTCGTCGCCCGCGAGGAGCCGTCCGTGCCGATCGAGATCCGGCGCGATGCATTCGATGCGCCGAAGCCGAAGCTCGCGCCCTATTACCGGGCGATCACCTTGCACGATGGCGATGCCGCGGTGTTCGGCGTGGATGCGGTCCGGCAGGATCCGAGTGCGAACGGCTCCGACAAGCCGATGATCGCGCGCGAACTCGCGGCGACCTACGCCGGGGAGGAAGCCCAGGCCTATGCGGTCGCGGCCCGTGCCCACGCGAAGGTCGTGCTGAATCCCAAGGCCATCGACTGAGGGTTGGGCGGGTCGTCTTCGCGACCCGCGATGCATCGATCGAGGCAGCCTGATCCGCGGGTCGTCTCGACCCGCGGATCAGGTGACGATCACATCAAGTGACCGGCGATGCCCCGGACGGCGGCGGCGGAGGCGGCGTCGCGGGTGCCGGGAATTTCGAGAAAATGGCGGTCACCGCGTTCTGGATCCGTTGCTCGGCGTTGGGACCGGTCAGGTCGATCACGTTGCGATCGATCGCCGCGTGCCAGATCGCTTTATGGGACTTCGCGTCGAACAGATCGACCGAGATCCGCCCTTGGTTGCGAACCGGGGCATCATCGTAGCCCCAGCCGCCCCAGGGTCCCGGACCCCACCAGGGCGGACCCCAGCCCCCGCCCCAGCCGTAGCCCACTCCCCAGCTCCAGCCGGCGTATCCGTTCGCGACGACCCGCGATCCGATCGCGTAACCGACGACGCAGTCGGCGGATTTCGGATCGGCCGCGCGCAGGATTCCGTGCGCAGCGAGATTCGCCTCGACCGCGGCGCGCAGGCGGTCGGCATTCACCGGGTTCGCGTATGCGGTGTGCGGTCCACCGTAGTGTTCCGGCGCGAACGCGTAGGTATGACACATCGCGACGCTGAGGTTCGGATTGACGTCGGTGGTTACGGGCACGGTCGCGCAGCCCGCCAACGCCGAAATCGCGGCGCCTGCCGCGATCATCTTTACATTTCTTTGCAGTCCCATTCGTGGCGTCCCTTGGTCGGTGCGCCGCGGCGCGCGGCGCGCGTTGAATCCCATGACATCCCATTGGACCTGACCGCGGTGCAGAAAGTTGCACTCCGACCGGCTCGACCCGCCGCCGACGTCAACCCTTCCCGCCGAGGTTCAAACCTCCCCGCCGACGTTCAAACCTCCCCGCCGATCGGCGGGAAGCTCATTCCGACGGTGTTGTAGCCGCCGTCGACGTACAGGATCTCGCCGGTGATCCCCGAGGCAAGGTCGGATGCGAGGAAGGCCGCCGCATTGCCGACGTCGTCGATCGTGACGTTCCGGCGCAGCGGCGCGACCGAGGCGACCGCTCCCATCATCTTGCGCAGGCCCGCGACGCCCGCGGCGGACAGCGTCTTGATCGGGCCGGCCGAAATCCCGTTCACGCGCACGCCCTGCGGGCCGAGGTCCGCGGCCAGGAAGCGCACGTTCGCCTCGAGGCTCGCCTTCGCGAGCCCCATCACGTTGTAGCTCGGGATCGAACGGATCGCGCCGAGGTAGGAAAGGGTCACGATCGAGCCCGCGCGACCTTCGAGGAAGGGCAAGGACGCGCGCGCGAGCGCCGTCAGGCTGTAGCTCGAGATCTCGTGCGCGACGCGAAACGCGTCGCGCGAGGTCGAATCGACGAATCGGCCCGCGAGCGCCTCGCGCGGCGCGAACGCGACCGCATGCACCAGCACGTCGAACTGGCGCCAGTGCTCGCCCAGCC
>JAJXYU010000276.1 GCA_021780395.1 Pseudomonadota bacterium | reverse complement strand
CGCGGCGTCGGCGAATTGCTCGAACGGGACCTGCGCTGTCCGGCGACCTCGAGCGCCGGACGTTGGTTCGATGCGGCCGCCGCCCTGCTCGGCGTCGCCGAGACCGCGGGCTACGAAGCCCAACCCGCGATGCGCCTGGAGGCCCTCGCGCGTCGGTACGGGACGGTGTCGCCCGCGCCACTGTGGCGGATCGGTCCCGCGGGCCGGCTCGACCTCCTGCCGCTGCTCGAGACGCTCGCCGACTGGCGCGGTACGCCGGAACACGGCGCGGCACTGTTCCATGCGACGTTCGCCGCGGCGCTGTGCGCGCTCGCGATCGACGCGGCGGCCGTGCACCGACGCAACGCGATCGCCTTGTGCGGCGGGTGTCTGTGCAACGGGGTGTTGCGCGAGGCGCTGTCGAGGGGCCTGGCGGCGGCCGGGCTCGAGGTCCTGCACGCGGAACGGGCGCCGCCGAACGACGGCGCGATCAGCCTCGGCCAAGCGTGGGTGGCGCTCGCCACCGGGAGGAATTGACACATGTGTCTCGCGATTCCCGCGCGCATCGTCGCGCGTCTCGACGCCGACCGTGCGGTCGTCGAGCTCGGCGGTGTCCGCAAGGACATCTCGCTCGCATTGGTCGAGCACGCGGACGTCGGCGATTACGTGATCGTGCACGTCGGCTACGCGCTGCAGCGCCTCGACACCGCCGAGGCCGAGCGCACGCTCGAGACACTCGCCGCGATCGGCGCCGACGCGCTGGAAGCCCGCTCGTGAAATACGTCGACGAATTCCGCGACGGCGAGCTCGCGCGCGGACTCGCCGCGGCGATCGCGCGGGAGGCGGACGCGCACCGCCCCTATCGGTTCATGGAATTCTGCGGCGGCCACACCCACGCGATCTCCCGCTACGGCCTCGCCGACCTGCTGCCGGGCGCGATCCGGATGATCCACGGGCCGGGCTGTCCGGTCTGCGTGCTGCCGATCGGCCGGATCGATCAGGCGATCCGGCTCGCGCGCGAGCACGGCGTGATCCTCGCGACCTATGCCGACACGATGCGCGTGCCCGCATCGGATCGGCTCACGCTGCTGCGCGCGAAGGCGCTCGGTGCGGACGTGCGGATGATCTACTCGACCGAGGATGCACTCGCGATCGCGCGCGCGAATCCACGGCGCGAGGTGGTGTTCCTCGCGATCGGGTTCGAGACCACGACGCCGCCGACCGCGGTCGCGGTGCTGCGCGCGGCGGAAGGGTCGCTCGGCAATTTCAGCATCCTGTGCAACCACGTGCTCACGCCGGCCGCGATGCACGCGATCCTCGACGCGCCGCAAGGCGTCGCGATCGACGGCTTCGTCGGCCCCGCGCACGTGTCGACGGTGATCGGCAGCGCCCCCTACGAGCCGTTCGCGGTCGATTACCGCAAGCCGGTCGTGATCGCCGGCTTCGAGCCGCTCGACCTGCTGCGGGCGATCCACCTGCTGGTCCGGCAGGTGAACGAGGGTCGCGCCGCGGTCGAGAACGAGTTCACCCGGGCGGTCACGCGCGAGGGCAACGGGCGTGCGCAAGCGCTCGTCGAGCGGGTGTTCGAACGGCGCGCGGCATTCGAGTGGCGGGGGCTCGGCACGATCCCGGCGAGCGCGCTGCAGCTGCGGCCGGAATTCGCGCCGTTCGACGCCGAACGGCGCTTCGCGGTGCCGTACGTGCCGGTTCCGGACAACAAGGCCTGCGCCTGCGGGCAGATCCTGCGCGGCGAGAAGCGTCCCGAGGAGTGCCGGATCTTCGGGACCGCGTGCACGCCGGAGAACCCGATCGGATCGTGCATGGTGTCCTCGGAAGGCGCGTGCGCCGCGCATTACACCTACGGGCGCTTCCGCGGAGCCGCTGCATGAGCGCTCCGTACGCCCGGCCGCTCGATCTCAAGCACGGACTCGTCGATCTGACCCATGGATCCGGCGGACGGGCGATGGCGCAGCTGATCCGGGAAGTGTTCGCGCGCGCGCTCGCGAACGACTATCTCGCGCAAGGCGACGACGGCGCGCGGCTCGGGCACGCCGCGGGGCGCTTGGTGGTCGCGACCGACGCCCACGTCGTCTCGCCGCTGTTCTTTCCCGGGGGCGACATCGGCTGCCTGTCGGTGCACGGCACGATCAACGACGTCGCCGTGATGGGTGCGCGGCCCTTGTACCTGGCCGCGAGCTTCGTGCTCGAGGAAGGCTTCCCGCTCGCCGATCTCGCCAGGATCGCCGCATCGATGGGCCGCGCATCGCGTGAGGCCGGCGTCCCGGTCGTGACCGGCGACACCAAGGTCGTCGAGCGCGGCAAGGCGGACGGGGTGTTCATCACCACCACCGGCATCGGCGAACTGCGCGATGGCGTTGATTGCGCCGGCGCGAATGCTCGCCCCGGCGATGCGGTGCTGCTCAGCGGCCCGATCGGGGAGCACGGGATGGCGATCATGGCCTGTCGCGAGAACCTCGCGTTCGACGCGCCGATCGTCTCGGACACCGCCGCGCTGCACGGCCTGATCGACGCGCTGCTCGGCGCCGCGCCGGGCATGCACGCGATGCGCGATGCGACCCGCGGTGGCATCGGCGCCGCGCTGAACGAGATCGCGCAGCAATCGGGCGTCGGCATCGAGATCGACGAGAGCGCGATCCCGGTGCGGGCGCCGGTCGAGGCGGCCTGCGAGCTCCTCGGACTCGATCCCCTGTACGTCGCGAACGAAGGCCGGCTGCTCGCGATCTGTCCACAGCCTCTCGCCGAGGCCGCGCTGGCCGCGCTGCGCGCGCACCCGCTGGGTGCCGGCGCGGCGCTGATCGGGCGTGTGATCGAGGACCCGCGCCGGTTCGTGCAGATGCGCACGCGGCTCGGGGGGCGCCGGATCGTGGACTGGTTGCACGGCGACCAGTTGCCACGGATCTGCTGAGGAGCCTTCCGCGAATGACGGGGGCGGTCGAGGTCGCGATCCGCTGGCGCGACGACCGCATCGAGACGGTCCGCGTCGCGACGCACCGCCCCCGGCTCGCGCCGCTGCTCGCCGGGCGTTCGACGGAGGAGGCCGCGACGCTGATCGAGACCCTGCACGCGATCTGCCGGTGCGCGCAGGGGGCCGCGGCCCGTGCGGCGCTCCGCGCGGCACGGGCACGCCCCGAAGCCGACGGCCCCGCGGCCGCCGTCGATCCGGCGGTCCGAGCGGAGGCCGCGGCCGA
>JAJXYU010000077.1 GCA_021780395.1 Pseudomonadota bacterium | reverse complement strand
GAGGCGCGCGTTGTCCTCCTGCGCGCCGAGGTACTGCCGCGCGGCCGCCATCATCGACTGCGGCTTGATGCCGAGCGACGCGAAGCCGTTCTCGGTGCAGACGCTGTCGATCGTGAGAGAACGATAATTGTCCGTCGAGAACGGCCGCCCGGGCACGAAGTCCATGGCCAGCCCTTGCACGCGTGCGAGCGCGTCGGGCAGGCCGATGATCCAGCGGCGCCTGCCGGTGAGCCGCGCGACCGTGGCCACGATGTCGCGCAGAGTGAAGACCTCGGGTCCGCCCAGCTGGATCGTCCGGTGACCGCAGGCGCCGCCGTGCAGGCAGCGCATCAGGGCCTCGATCACGTCGTCGACGAACACCGGCTGAAAACGCGCGCCGGGCCGGGCCAGCGGGAACACGAGGGGCACGGTGCCCAGCAGCGCCGCGAAGCGGTTCAGGAACGAGTCCCGCGGCCCGAAGATGACCGACGGCTGGAAGATGGTCCAGTCCAGATGGGCGCTCTCTGCGCGAATCAGGCGCTCGGCCTCGCCCTTGGTGCGCAGGTAGTGGCTCGGGGCCTCGGGTCCGGCGTTCAGGGCCGAGACGTGCAATAGCCGGGCGACGCCCGCCGAGCGCGCGGCCTGCAGGATCCCCCGCGTCAACTCGACGTGCGCGCGCCGGAAGCCCGAGCCGCCGAAGCCGCGCTCGTTCAGGATGCCGACCAGGTTGACGACCACGTCCTTGCCGCGGAAGCGTTCACTAAGCTGCGCCTCGTCGTAGACGTCGCAGTTCTCGATCGTGAGCCCCGGCAGCACGAGCAGATGCTTGTGCTGCTCGCGGTCGCGCGACAGCACCGAGACGCGGCCGCCCTCCTTGATCAGACGGGACACCAGCCTCGTGCCGACGAAGCCGGTGCCCCCCAGGATGCAGATGGACGGGAGCTTCATCGCGTCAACGGATGGGAATCAACATCGAGCGCGAGCCTCGTCGGATGTTGAGCACCAGCACGCTCGCCCCCTTGGCCGTCTCGCGCAGCGACTTGACGCCGGTGACCGGCGTTCGGCCCACTCCGACGATCACGTCGTTGGCACGCAGGCCCGCCTGCGCGGCCGGGCTGCCTTCCTGAACCGCCCGCACGAGCACGCCGCCGCCGTCGGGCGCATCGGTCAGATCCGCGCCGTCCAGTCCCTTGTTGATGTCCACCGCGCTGGCCGTGCCGGACTCGCCGCGCTCGCCGATCAGGGCGGTCACCTTGCGCGGCTTGCCGTCGCGCAGCAGCCCGATCTCCACCTTGTCGCCCACGCGCAGCATGCCGATGGTGTTGCGAAGCTCGCCCGCGTCCTTCATCGGCACCCCGTTGATCGAGACGATGATGTCGCCGGTCTTGATGCCCGCGTGCTCGGCGGCGGATCCTGGCTGGACGCTCGCGACCAGCGCGCCGGTGGACTCGGTCAGGCCGAACTCCTTGGCGATGTCCGGCGTCACGTTGTAGATGTTCACCCCGAGTATGCCGCGCTTGACCTGGCCGTACTTGATGAGCTGGTCCATCACCCCCTTGACCATGTTGACCGGGATGGCGAAACCGATGCCGATGTTGCCGCCGCTGCCCGACAGGATGGCCGAGTTGATGCCGACCAGTTCGCCGCGAAGGTTAACGAGCGCACCGCCCGAATTCCCGGGGTTGATGGAGGCATCGGTCTGGATGAAGTCCTCGTAGCCCTCCGGATTGATGCCCGTGCGGCCGAGCGCGCTGACGATGCCGGCGGTGACCGTGTGCTGCAGCCCGAAGGGATTGCCGATGGCGACGACATAGTCGCCGACCTCGAGCCGCGAGGAGTCGCCGAGCGCGATGGCCGTGAGGTTCGGCTGCTTCGCCTGCAGCACCGCGATGTCCGCGCCTTCGTCGCTGCCGATCACCTTCGCCGAGAAACTGCGGTTGTCCAGCAGGGTGATGGTGATCTCGCTGGCGTTCTCCACGACGTGGTGATTCGTGATGATGTAGCCGTTCTTGGCGTCGACGATCACGCCGGAGCCGGCGCTCTGGAACTGCCGCTCGCGCGGCGCGGCATCGGGCGGCACGTCGAAGAAGCGGCGGAAGAAGGGGTCGTCGAGCAGGGGATTGCGCTGCCCGGGGCGCTCCTTGATGGTTCCCCGGGTCGCGATGTTGACCACGGCCGGCGAGGCGCGCTTGACCACCGGCGCCAGCGAGGGCAGCGGCGTCGAGTCCGAGGCGACGGGTGTGGTCACGGAGGCCCGGGCCGCCGGCGTGGTGAAGACGGTGACCGCCAGAGCGGCGGCCGCCAAACTGAATCGCAGATTCATGCGCAATCCTCGTGAGTCGGTGGGCGCCGGTCGGGGCCGGATCGTCAGGATCCGGCCCCGCAGCAGGCCTCGGCCCGCCATCTTACACGCAGAAGGGTGCCCGGCGGCGGGCGCTTCAGGCCGCTTCGACGGTGATCCGGTGCGGCTGGATCTGCGCCTGTTTCGGGATGGTGATTTCCAGGACGCCGTTCACGGACTTCGCCCGGATGCCCTGCACGTCGGCCGATTCGGGCAAGCTGAAGCGGCGCAGGAATTCGCCCGTGATGCGCTCGATGCGGCGATAGCCCTCGCGCGCCTCGCGGCGGCTCGCTTCGCGCTGCCCGCGGATGGTCAGCACGCCCTTCTCCGTGGTGATCTGCACGGTCTTCGGGTCAACGCCGGGCAGGTCCACGTGCAGCACGAACTGCTCTTTCTCCTCGTGGATGTCCACCGGCGGCAACCAGGCGCCCGAATCCGCGGCCGTGGTCTGCGGCGCGCCGAACAGCCGGTCGATGTCCTTCTGAAGTTGATTGACGAGCGCCCAGGGCTCGTAGCGTACGACGGTCATGGTTCTCTCCTTGAGGTTGATGGATTGGTTGTCGCAAATGCGCCTCGAATCTCGATGACCCGAAAAATGGGTGCGGCATCGCGCTTTTCAACAGGGGGGCCGGGCCGCGGCGTTCAGGGCGTGCGGAGAAGTCAAGCCGATACCATGTGAATATCTTGTGGAACACAAGATATTGAGATTGCGAGGACTGCTGCTTGACCGCGGCGCGGCAAAGTGCCTTGCCGTGAAAGGCAACCTGTTTGTCGCAACCAATTGTTTTTAATAGATAAAAAAATGTCGATCGCGACCGAGAAATTTCTTGACGGTGAACATTGTCAAGTTTTAATCTGGCTTCGAAAACACAATATGTTGTGGTTGCCGGACTCAGCGTTTCCCGCGTCGGTCGACCGGGAGCCGGGGAGGAATTTCCGTCGACTCTGCGCCATGAGTCCTGCCGATCTTCGCGCGATAATGACCAGGGAGTGCATCGAAGAATCCATGAATACGGTGGTCAAAATTCAATCCAAGGACGTCGGCGGCATTCCCTTCCAGGAAGCATCCCTCGACATTTGGGACAAGAAGTACCGGCTGACCGCGAAGGACGGCTCGCCCATCGACCAGTCGATGGACGACACGTACAAGCGCGTCGCCCGCGCGCTCGCCGACGTCGAGTCGGAGGACGTCCGCGAGCAATGGTACGAATCCTTCCTCTGGGCGCTGCGTCACGGGGCCATTCCGGCCGGCCGGGTGACCTCCAACGCGGGCGCGCTGGAGCACAAGCCCGCCACGTCGACCATCAATTGCACCGTCTCGGGAATCATTCACGATTCCATGGACGACATCCTCTCGAAGGTCCACGAGGCGGGGCTCACGCTCAAGGCCGGCTGCGGCATCGGCTACGAGTTCTCGACGCTGCGGCCTCGCGGCGCCTATGTGTCGGGCGCCGGCGCCCACACCTCTGGTCCGCTGTCCTTCATGGACATCTACGACAAGATGTGTTTCACGGTCTCCTCCGCCGGCGGTCGGCGCGGCGCGCAGATGGGCACCTTCGACATCGGTCATCCGGACGTGCTCGAGTTCATCCGCGCCAAGCGTGAGAGCGGCCGTCTGCGTCAGTTCAACCTGTCGTTGCTGATCACCGAAGAGTTCATGAAGGCGGTCAAGAGCGGCGGTGAGTGGAAGCTCGCCTTCCCGGTGGGCCGCCAGGAATTCGAGGCCGAGCAGCCCGATCTCGGCGATCCGGCAAAGTTCGTCTGGCGCGAGTGGCCCTACACCGAGGGCTACGTGACCGACGAGGACGGCCTGGTCGCCTGCAAGATCTACAAGACGCTGCCGGCGCGGCGGGTGTGGGACTTGATCATGTCCTCCACCTACGATTTCGCCGAGCCGGGGTTCATCTTGATCGACAAGGTGAACGAGATGAACAACAACTGGTGGACGGAGACCATCCGCGCCACCAACCCGTGCGGCGAGCAGCCGTTGCCGCCGTACGGATCGTGCCTGCTCGGCTCGGTCAACCTGACCAAGTTCGTGCTGGACCCGTTCACCGACGATGCACGCTTCGACTGGGAGACCTACCGAAAGGTGGTCAAGGCGTTCACGCGGATGCTCGACAACGTGGTCGAGATCAACGGCCTGCCGCTCGCCCCGCAGCGCGGCGAGATCGTGCGCAAGCGCCGGCACGGCATGGGCTTCCTGGGCCTGGGCTCGACGATCACCATGCTGTGCATGAAGTACGGCTCGAAGAAGTCGGTCGCCTTCACGCAGAACGTGTCCCGGGAGATGGCCATCGCCGGGTGGGAGGCGGGTCTCGAGCTCGCGCGCGAGAAGGGTCCGGCGCCCATCATGAACGAGGAATTCACGGTGACGCGCGAGATGCTGCGCAAACGTCCGGAGATGGTCCGGGACGGATGGCGGGTGGGCGCGAAGATCGCCGGACGGGTGCTGCACGCCCGCTACAGCCGCTACATGCAGCGGATCGCCGAGGCGGCGCCGGAGCTGGTCGAAGAGCTCGCGGAGGTCGGCGCCCGCTTCACGCACCACTCTTCGATCGCGCCGACCGGGACGATCTCCCTGTCGCTGGCGAACAACGCGTCGAACGGCATCGAGCCCTCGTTCGCGCACCACTATTTCCGCAACGTGATCCGACCGGGACGCAAGACCAAGGAGAAGGTCGACGTCTTCTCCTTCGAGCTGCTCGCCTACCGGGAGCTGGTGAATCCGCGCGCCATGCCGAACTCGCAGAACCCGGCCGAGAAGCTGCCCGACTATTTCCTGTCCGCGGACGACATCGGTCCGAAGGAGCACGTGGACATCCAAGCCGCGGCGCAGCTGTGGGTGGATTCCTCGATCTCCAAGACGGCGAACGTGCCGACGGACTACAAGTACGAGGATTTCAAGGACATCTACCTGTACGCCTACGAGCAGGGCCTCAAGGGCTGTACGACCTTCCGCTTCAATCCAGAGGCCTTCCAGGGCGTTCTGGTCAAGGAAGACGACCTGAAGAACACCACGTACGTGTTCACCCTGGAGGACGGCACGGAGGTTCAGGCGCGGGGCGATCAGGAAATCGAGTACGACGGCGAAGTGCACACCGCGGCGAATCTCTTCGATGCCTTGAAGGAAGGCTATTACGGGAAGTTTTGAACCATGGCGCAGATCAAGATCGACAAGAGAATCGCGAAGTACCGTGTGCTGAAGCCCGAGGCGAAGGACGCCCCGGCGCCGACCGCCGCCAAGGAGCCCGCGAAGGCCCCGGACAACGTCATCTGGATGCACGAGAAGGTCGAGCGGCCCGAGGTGCTCGTCGGCTCGACGTACAAGATCAAGACGCCGGTGTCCGACCACGCGATGTACGTCACGATCAACGACATCGTGCTGAACGAGGGGACGCCGCACGAACAGCGGCGCCCGTTCGAGGTCTTCATCAACTCGAAGAATCTCGATCACTTCCAGTGGATCGTCGCGCTGACCCGCGTGATCTCGGCAGTCTTCCGCAAGGGTGGTGACACGACCTTCCTCGTCGACGAGCTCAAAGCCGTATTCGATCCGCGTGGCGGTTACTGGCAGCCGGGCGGCAAGTACATGCCCTCGACGATCGCCGAGCTCGGGCACGTGATCGAACGACACCTGCAGTCGATCGGCATGCTGAAGAAGTCGGAGCTCGACGAGCATCAGCGCAAGCTGGTCGAGGAAAAGCGCGCAGAGTTCGAGGCGCGGACCAAGCAGACCGACGCGTTCTCGAAGGCGCTGTTCCCGGAGGGCGCGCAGCTCTGCAGCAAGTGCAATACGGCCGCGGTCGTGATGATGGACGGGTGCTACACCTGCCTCAATTGCGGGGACTCGAAGTGCGGCTAGCCGCGGTCGCGCCGCATCGGTGAAGCGCCGGTGAGCGGCCTCGCGTGGCTCGTCCCCTGGGAGTTCTCGCCGGCCTTCCTGGTGGTGTTCGCCGCGACGGTGTTCCTGTACCTGCGCGGCGCGCGGCGGCGGCCCCGGGGATTCTGGCGGCAGCTCGCGTTCTGGAGCGGTCTCGCGCTCCTCTATGCCGCGCTGCAGACCCAGTGGGACTATTACGCGGAGCGCGAGTTCTTCGTGCACCGGCTGCAGCACGTGGTCCTGCACCACCTGGCGCCGTTCCTGATCATGCTCGCCGCCCCGGGGCCGGCGATCCGGACGGGATTGCCGTTGCGCTGGCGTGCGTTCCTGCGCAAGTGCGTCGCGCCGAATCCGCTCGTCCGGCTCTCGCTCAACGTGTTGCTGAACCCCGGCGTCGCGGGCTTCCTGTTCGTCGGAATCATCTATCTGTGGCTCTGGCCACCGCTGCATTTCGTCGCGATGCTCGACTGGCGGCTCTATCGGGTGATGAACTGGAGCGTCACGATCGACGGTCTGCTGTTCTGGTGGCTGGTGCTCGACCGCCGCTCGAAGCCGCCGGCACGGCTCGCGCCGGGCACGCGAATCTTCCTGTCCTTGATCGTCGCGTTGCCGCAGATCGTCCTCGGCGCGTACATCACGTTCACCCGCCGCGACCTGTTCCCGATCTACGATCTGTGCGGGCGGGCGTTTCCGTGGATCACGACGATGCGGTCGCAGCGGATCGGCGGGCTCATCCTGTGGATTCCGGGCGGCATGATGAGCGTGCTCGGTGCGCTGGTCGCGATTCGCAACTGGACCTCGCTATCGTCCCGCGGCCGCCTGGCCCCGCCGGGCCGGGTTCGCGCGCAGCGGCTGCGGTCGGTTTGAGCCGCGGTGCGAGTCCGGTCAGGGACCGCGGCTCGTGTTCGCCGGCATCGCGAGGAACGTGACCGTCTCGGTGGCTCCGCCGGCGAAAACCAGGGTGATCGAGACCTTGTCGCCGGGCTTCACGGGACGTACCGCTCCCATCAGCATCAGGTGATAGCCGCCGGGGGAGAGCGCCGCCCGGCCGTGTGCCGGGATCGTGAGGTGGGAGACGCGCTTCATTTCCGCCATCCCGCCGCTCGTCAGGCTCTCGTGCAGCATGATCCGCCGGTAGCTCCCGCTGTGCGCGCCGACCAGCGCGATCGACTCGTCGCCGCGGTTCTCCAGGCGCGCGTAGCCGGCCGCCGGCAGATCCCCCGGGAGCACGCGAATCCACGCATGGCTGACCCCGATCGTGGCGGCGGCCACGGGTCCCGCCGCCGCGCCGAGCAGCGCCGCGCCGAGCAGCGCCGCGACCGTCCGCCGACCGATCGCTCGCATCATCGCGAACCCTCCGTTCCGATCAAGATCCTCAGGTCGTGGGCGATGTCCCCGTCGGTATCCGCCGGCGATGCGATCAGGCGCGCACGCCCCCGCGTGTCGAACACGTAGATCGCGGAGCTGTGCGTGACCTCGTAGCCCCCACCCGGGAGGTCCGGGCCGCGCTTGAACGCGACGCGATAGCGCTTCGCGAGTGTCTCGATCTCGCTCATGTCGCCGGTCAGGCCGACCGCACGCGGATCGAACGCGGCCGCGTACTCCTGCACGACCTGCGGCGTGTCGCGCGCCGGATCGACGCTGACGAACAGGATCCGCACGTCCTTCGCGAGCGGTCCGAGATCCACCATGACCCGGTGCAGGTGGGTCATCGTGAGCGGACACGCGTCGGGACAGTGGGTGTATCCGAAGTACAGCAGCACGTTCTCGCCGCGCAATGCCTGTGCGGTGACCGGGTGTCCGGCGCCGCCGACGAGCCGGAATCGCAGATCCGGCAGGTGGCCACGGACGTCGGTGAGTCGCCATGCCCGCGGCGCATGCGAGTGGCAGGCTGCGAGGAGCGCGACGCAGATCGCGATCGCGAGGCGGTGTGCGGCCGTCGCGCAGCGGGAACGCGCGCGGCGTAACGAAGCGGTCATCACGATGACCGAAGGATACGCTCCTCGGTCAGGGAATGGTAATGATCGACCGCGGACCGTTCCTGCACATCGCCGACCGATCGCGAAGCCCCGGCGCCGTGACTCAGGTCTGGTCGCGGTGCGGCGGATGATGTTTATAATCGCTGCATGAACGCCCTCACGACCCCGCTCGATCCCGGACCGGCGCGCGCCGGCATCGTCCCGCTGCTCGCGGCCGCGGTGTTCGCGACCGCCGCGGGTTCCGCCCACGCGGCGCCGACCGCATCGGTCGCGATGCACTCGACGATCGCGACGCCGACGAGATCGACGGGGGCGCCACTGAAGGGCTCGGCACCCAACCTCGGCAGCGAGCCGGGGTCGACTGCGGATGCCGCGACGGCGGGACTGATGGCCGATCGCATCGTGGTCCGCAAGGCGTCGCACATGCTCTATCTGTACCACGGCAACGAGATCATCGGCGCCTACCACGTCGAGTTCGGACTGGACCCGCACGGTCCCAAGCGACGCGAAGACGACTTCCGTACGCCGGAAGGACACTATTTCCTCGAGGGACGCAATCCGCACAGCGCGTATTTCCTCTCGATCGAGGTGTCCTATCCGAACGGGCGCGACGAGGCGCGCGCGGAGCGGCACCACTGGGAGCCCGGCGGCGACATCATGATCCACGGCACGCCGAACGATCCGCGCTACCCGGCGACCTATTACGAGACGCAGAACTGGACCAACGGCTGCATCGCGCTGTCGGATTCGAACATGGTCGACGTCTGGATGAAGACGCGCACCGGCATCCCGATCGACATCACCCCATAACGAGCGGGCGGCGTACGTGGAGACCGAGATACTCTCGTCGGACGTCGTCGACGCGCGGGTTGCGCCGAAAGGGAGCCTCGAGCATCTCTCCCAGCAGGAGATCGAAACCCTGCTCGGTGCGGAACAGGGCGGCCAGTACCCCTTGTTCCGCAAATGCGCGCTCGCGGTGCTGAATTCGGGCGGTGCGGTCGACGACACGCGGCTGATCTTCGAGAAGTACCGGGACTTCGAGATACGCATCGTGCGGCGAGCCTGGGGCGTCAAGCTCGAGATCCGCAACGCGCCGGCTGCGGCCTTCGTCGACGGCGTGATGATCCGCGGCATCAAGGAGCACCTGTTCGCGGTGCTGCGCGACGTCGTGTTCATCTCGAACGAGATCCTGCGCGGCGGCCGGTTCGACACGTCGGATTCGACCGGGATCACCAACGCGGTGTTCCACATCCTGCGCAATGCGCGCGTGCTCGAACTGCAGACGAAGCCGAACCTGGTCGTCTGCTGGGGTGGACACTCGATCCAGCGCGAGGAATACGACTACACCAAGCGGGTCGGCTACGAACTCGGGTTGCGCAGCCTCGACGTGTGCACCGGCTGCGGACCCGGCGCGATGAAGGGGCCGATGAAGGGCGCGACGATCGGTCATTCGAAGCAGCGCATCGCGAACGGACGCTACATCGGCCTGACCGAACCGGGAATCATCGCGGCCGAGCCGCCGAATCCGATCGTGAGTCAGCTGGTGATCATGCCGGACATCGAGAAGCGGCTCGAGGCGTTCGTGCGGCTCGGGCACGGAATCGTCGTGTTCCCCGGGGGCGCCGGGACTGCCGAAGAAATCCTCTATCTGCTCGGAATCCTGCTCGATCCGGCCAACCGCGACCAGCCCTTCCCGCTGGTGCTGACCGGTCCGGCGGTCAGTGCCGGCTATTTCGAGCAGATCCACCGTTTCATCGGCACGGCGCTCGGCGCCGAGGCGCAGTCGCGCTACCAGATCATCCTCGACGATCCGGCGGCGGTCGCCCGGGCCATGGTCCAAGGCCTCGCGAGGGTGAGGGAGTACCGGCGCGCGGTCAGCGATTCGTTCGGCTTCAATTGGCTCCTGAAGGTCCCGTACGAGTACCAGCGGCCCTTCGAGGTCACGCACGAAGCGATGGGTGCACTGCGACTGGTCCGCGATCGGCCGGTGCACGAACGGGCTGCGGATCTGCGCCGGGCGTTTTCCGGGATCGTCGCCGGCAACGTGAAGGACTCCGGTATCGCGGCGATCGAGCGTCACGGGCCGTTCGAACTGCGCGGGGAACCCGGGATCATGACGCCGCTCGACGAATTGCTGCGATCGTTCGTCGCACAGCGACGGATGAAGCTCGCCGGGACGGAGTACCGGCCCTGCTATCGCCTCGTCGCCTGAGGACGCGGCGGTAGGCCGAGGCGGCCGCGGGATCACCGCGCTCGACCGCGGGCTGGCCGCCGCGGATCCGGACGGCGATTTAACTTACCGCGCCGGCGTCTGAGAGACACCTCTCACGTCTCGCGAACCGTGCTCGCCCGCTTCCCGCCCCTGTGACACAGTTCCTGCGGAACGCGGCGTCCCTGCCTAACCTCGACTTCCGCGGAGCAGGCTCCACACCAGATCATGAGCGACGGCAAATCGAAATCCCCCTATCGTGGCCCGGATCGCCGTGCGCCCAGCGATTCCCCGGTCGCCGGCACGCCGGCGGACCGGCCCGGGAACGCGGTGCGTCGCGGACCGAAGATCGGCGGGCGGCACGCCGCGATCACCACCGACCTGTACAGCTGGCATAGCTACAAGAACTGGACCGAGAAGGTCCGCGGCAGCTGGGACGTGAAGAAGTAAGCCCGACCGGGCGCGGTGCCTCGAGCGCGCCGCGACCGCCGCTCCTCCGCGCAGCCTGTGAAGCGACTCACACCGGTGGTCGCGGTCCCTCACCTACACTCGTGCCGATGGAACTCGTGCTACAGATCCTCGACGAGATCGACGATGCGATCGCGATCGTGCGGCATTGGGCGCTCGGCGTACTCGGGCCGATGTCGCTCCGAGCCCCGGTCGCGCTACACTCTGGGCGACCCGACCGACCGCGGAATCTCGATGCGTCGCTGGACTTGGATCTGGGCTTGGCTCGCGTGCACGTTGATCACGGGCTGCCACGGTAGATCGCCGATGCCGGCTGCGGCCGGGTCCGCCGCGGCGCCCCCGCGCCCCCTCGGGATCACCAATCTGCGCGTCGGCGTCGGGCCGGCGATCCACGCCGGTCAAACGGCGGTCGTCGATTACACCGGATGGCTCTACGACCCCGCCGCTGCGAATGACGAAGGCAAGGAATTCGACAGCTCCCTGTCGCGTGCCCCATTGCGATTCGTGCTGGGTGCGGGGCGAGTGATCCGGGGCTGGGACGAGGGCGTCGTCGGCATGCGGGTCGGCGGGCGCCGGCGCCTCGTGATCCCGCCGGCGCTCGCCTATGGGGCACGCGGCGCGGGTGGGGTGATCCCGCCGAACGCGACGCTCGTCTTCGACGTGGAACTGGTCGCGATTCGATGAGTGTGCCGCGGGTCGATGCCCGACCGGTCGAGATCCCGGGGCCGGCGGGTCGCCTGCAAGCGGTGCTCGCCGAACCGGCATCGGCGGGGGCGCTCTACGGCGTCGTGTGCCATCCGCACCCGCTGTTCGGTGGGACCATGGACAACAAGGTCGTGACGACCGTCGCCAAGGCGCTGGTCGACTGCACGGTGCCGACGCTGCGATTCAATTTCCGTGGCGTCGGTTCGAGCCACGGGACCTATGACGAGGGCGTCGGCGAGACGGACGACGCGGCGGCGGTTGCCGACTGGGGAGCGCTCCGCTGGCCCGGTCGACGGCTGGTTCTCGCGGGATTCTCGTTCGGTGCCTATGTCGCGCTGCGCGTCGCACAGCGGCGTGAGCTCGCGGGGCTGATCCTGGTCGCACCGCCCGTCGGGCGCTTCGATTTCGCGGATCTCGTCGCGCCACGCTGCCCGTGGATGGTGATCCAGGGCGATGCGGACGAGGTCGTCGATCCGGTGCAGGTCATCGACTGGGCGCGCCGCAGGGCACCCGCGCCCGATCTCGTGCGCCTACCGGGCGTCGGCCACTTCTTCCACGGCCGCCTCGCCGACTTGCGGGACGCGGTGATCGCAGAAATCCGGAGCGTCTGAGGCGCCTTTCAGCCGCTCCGGACCCCAAGGATTCGTCGTCGCTTAGTTCACGAATTCCTTCAGGTTCTTCAGCGCAGCGATCCGTACCTTCTTGCTGGCGGGCTTCGCCTTGAACATCATCTTCTCGCCGGTGAACGGGTTCACGCCTTCGCGTGCCTTGGTCGCCGGCTTCTTCACGACCTTCATCTTGAGCAGTCCCGGCATCGTGAAGGTGCTGTGGCCGCGCAGGCTCTTCTTGATGGTCGTCGACAGCGCGTCGAACACGGACGCGACCTGTTTCTTCGTGAGTTCCGTCTCCTTAGCGATGTTCGCCAAGATCTCCGACTTGGTCGGCGCTGCACTCTTTTTCGCCATTTCAATCTCCTAGGGTGTTTTCCGAACGCGGGTTTCGATGACCCAAACTCGAACTCGGC
>JAJXYU010000003.1 GCA_021780395.1 Pseudomonadota bacterium | reverse complement strand
GCAGCGGCGCAGTCCGCCGCAGCGGCAGCAGCGGCGGCAGCGCGAAGCCGAGGAGCATCGCGAGCTCGGTCGCGAACGCGATCGCGATGGGGCCCGCCGACGCGGCGGGGAGGTCGCGTTCGACCAAGGATCGCAGCAGCCACGCGATCCCCGATTCGGCGATCGCTCCGGCCACGGTCCCGGCGAGCAATGCGAGCGCGCCGATGGCGGCGAGTTCGGTGAGCGCGACCTCGAGCACGAAACGTTGCGTCGCGCCGAGGCACTTCATCAACGCGACGCCGTCGATGCGCCGGCTCGCCCAGCGGCGGGCGCTCATCGCGACGCCGACCGCCGCGAGCAGCACCGCCGACAGGCTCGCGAGGTTCAAGAAGCGGCTGGCGCGATCGATCGCGGAGCCGAGCTCACGGCTGTCATCCGCGGCCTCGCGCACCCGGACCGCGGCGTCCGGGTGCGCCCGCAGATGGGCCCGAAACGCGGCGACCGCGGCCGGCGGACCGGCGAACAGGGCCGCATAAGTGACCCGGCTCCCCGGCTGGACGAGTCCCGTCGCGGGCAGGTCGGCGGCGTTCATCAGCAGCGCCGGCGCGAGGCTCACCAGGCCGACACTCTGGTCGGGGCGGAACGCGAGCACCCGCGTGAAACGCAGGCGGATCGCGCCGACCCGGACGCTCGCACCCGGCCGCAGGCCGAGCACGGTCGCGGTACGCGAGTCGAGCCAGACGTTGCCGCGGCCCGGTATCGTCGCGATCGCGGTCGCCGGCCCGTACGGCACGCCCGCGACCCGGACATGGCCGCGCAACGGATAGCCAGCCGTGACCGCGTTGACCGCGACGAGTTGGCTGCGATCGCCATGGAACAGCGCGGTCGGAAACGAGATCTCTTCGGCGCGGCGCAGGCGGTCGTCGCGCGCCGGCGCGAGCTCGGCCGCCGGGATCGGGTTCGCGCTTTCGAGGCGCAGGTCCGCCGCGAGCACTTCGGTCGCCTCGCGGGCGACCCCGGCCGAGACCCGGCTGGTGAAGAAGCCGACCGCGGTCATCGAGGCGACCGCGACCGCGAGCGCCCCGAACAGCACGAGCGCGTCGCCGGAACGCAGCTCGCGCCACAGCCCGCGCAGCGCAAAACGGAGCGTCGGCGGCGGTCTCATCCAGCCACTCGGCCCGCATCGAGCGCGACGATCCGGTCGCAGCGCCCGGCGAGTTCGAGGTCGTGGGTGACGAGCACGAGCGTGCTGCCGGCGGCGCGGTTGCGTTCGAACAGCAGCTGCGCGATGCGCCGGCCGGTTGCGCCATCCAGGTTCCCGGTGGGCTCGTCGGCGAACAACAGCGGCGGGCGGGTGACGAACGCACGGGCGATCGCGACGCGTTGCTGCTCGCCGCCGGACAGCTGGCGCGGATAGTGCTCGAGTCGCGCGCCCAATCCGACCTCGGTAAGCGCGGCCGTCGCGATCGCGCGGGCGTCCGGATCGCCGGCGAGTTCGAGCGGCAACATCACGTTCTCCAGCGCGGTCAGCGACGGGAGCAGCTGGAACGACTGGAACACGAACCCGATCTGCCGTCGGCGCAGCGCCGCGCGACCGTCCTCGTCGAGGCTGGAGAGATCCGTTCCCGCGATCGCAACCCGCCCCCGGGTCGGGGTGTCGAGACCGGCGACCAGCGCGAGCAAGGTCGACTTGCCGGCCCCCGAAGGACCGACGATCGCGACGGTCTCCCCCGCTCGCACCCGCAGGTCGACATCGGCGAGAATCGTCAGCGGCCCCGAGGGGCTGTCGACCGTCTTCGTCAGGCCGCTCGCCTCCAGCGCGAGGCGGGCGCCGTTCGGTCCAGGGTGCATCGGAGGTGATCCGTGAAGCGTTGGTTGATCGTCTGCCTGCTGTTCGCCGCCTCGGCCTCGGCGCATCCCGCGCGCACGATCCTCGTGTTCGGCGATAGCATCAGCGCGGGGTACGGCATCCCGGTCGACCAGGGCTGGGTCGCGCTGCTGCAGGCGAAGCTCCGGCGTTTAGGGTACGGATATCGCGTCGTCAATGCCAGCGTCAGCGGCGAGACCACCGCGGGCGGCCTCGACCGGCTGCCGCGCGCACTCGCGTTGCATCGACCGCAGATCCTGATTCTCGAACTCGGCGGGAACGACGGACTGCGGGCGCTGCCGGTGCGACAGATGCGCGCGAACCTCGACCGGATGGTGCGCCTCGCGCGACGGGCAGGCGCGTCGGTCTTGCTGCTCGGAATGCGGATGCCGCCGAATTACGGCCCCGAGTACACCGCTCAGTTCCAGCAAGCGTTCGTCACCGTCGCCAAGGCCGATCGGGTGGTGTTCGTACCGTTCTTCCTGCAAGGGATCGCAACCCGGCCCGGATTGATGCAGGCGGACGGGCTGCACCCGAACGTGCGCGGCCAGGCGCCTTTGCTGGCGAACGCCTGGCGGGCCCTCGAGCCGATGCTGCACAAGTGACCGACCATTGTCGGAGGACCGGCGGCGCGTGGCCGCCGGTCCGACCGCAGCGATCTCAGTGCTTCATCCACTCGGCGACCCCGCCATGACCGGAGCAGGCCCCGCGGTGGGTCTTCGCGTGCGAGTAGGTCCCGTCCTTGCATCGGGCGGTCGCGCTGGCGGCCCCGGCCTTCTCGGGCTTCTTCGCCGCTTCGTGCTTGGCCGCCATGTGGCCCTTCAGCCGTTCCTTCAGCGTCTTCGACGGGGCTTTCGCCTTTTCCTTCGCCTTCACCTTCGCTTTCGCGTGCGATGCCGTCGTCGCGACGCCGCCGTGTCCGCTGCAAGCGCCGCGGCCGGCCTTCGCATGGGTGCCGTCCTTGCAGGCAACCATGTGGGTCTTCGCGAGCGCCGACTGGGCCGGCAAACCGAGCGCGAAACACGCCGCGAGCGCCGCCAGGCTCAAACCGATCTTGTTCTTCACGGGTCGTCTCCCTGGAAATTGTGATGGATCCGCGCCGGATTCTAATGGGTCGGCGCGGGTTTCCCAAGCGCCGTCACGACGTCGATCGAGCGCACCTGCAGGACGAAGTGGGTGTGCTGGTGGGGCGAGGTGGCGACCGCAAGCGAGCCCGCGACGCGAACCCGCGTGCCGTCCCGCAGGTCCGGCGGGTACTCACCCCAACCGACCAGCTGAAACCGCTCCGCGATCCGGCACTGCGCGCTCTCCGCGGGTGCGTAGACGTATTGGGAATGATCGGTCGTGAGCACCGCGACCCGCTCGATCGCGCCATCCACCCGGTAGCTGTGGAAGTCGAGCGTGCCGGAGAGCGTCGTGTGAATCGGCGACAGCAACAGACAGCGGCCGTAGCCGAGAACGCACCCCGACATCGCCATGCACGCGGCCAGGAACGTCCACCGCAGTTTCCTCATCGACCGCTCCTTCGCATCGGCATCCGCCCGCTCCGCGGCAGCTCATGCACGCGGGCCGCCGGCCAATTGCCGCTCCGGCGCACCGGTGCTATACACGCCACACGCGATACATCATAACGAGGAGCGCGCCGGTATGGACCGAATTTGGCTGAAACGGTATCCGGCCGGCGTGCCCGCCGACATCGATCCGGACCGGTACGCGTCGCTCGTCGAGCCGTTCGAGGAGGCCTGCGCGTGCCATCGCGACCGGCCTGCATTCACCAACATGGGCACGACGATCTCCTACGCGCGCCTCGACGCACTCACCCGGGCATTCGCGGCGTGGCTGCAGAACCGCTCGGGACTCTCGCCTGGCGATCGAATCGCATTGATGATGCCGAACGTCCTGCAATACCCGGTCGCGCTCTACGGCGCACTGCGCGCCGGCCTGGTCGTCGTGAACACCAATCCGCTCTACACCGCGCGCGAGCTCGAACACCAGCTGAAGGACTCCGGCGCCAAGGCGATCGTGATCGTCGAGAACTTCGCCCATGTGCTCGCCGAGGTAATGCCGAAGGTCGCGATCGAGAAGGTGATCGTGACTTCGATCGGCGACCTGCTCGCGCCACCGCGCGGCGCGATCGTGAACTTCGTGCTGCGCCGGGTTCGCAAACAGGTGCCGCCGTGGCGGATTCCCGGAGTGCTCCGTTTCAAGGCGGTGCTCCGGGCGGGCCGTGGTCTCGGCTTCGCGCGCCCCGCGATCCGCGGGTCGGATACGGCGTTCCTGCAGTACACCGGCGGCACGACCGGGGTCGCCAAGGGCGCGATCCTCTCGCATCGCAACCTGGTCGCGAACCTGCTGCAGGCGAGCGCATGGTTGGCCCCGGTGCTGCACGGGCCGGATGCGCCGTCGCGGCCGGTCGTGATCACCGCGTTGCCCCTGTATCACATCTTCGCGCTGACCGCGAACTGCCTGATGTTCACCCATCTCGGCGCATGCAACGTGCTGATCACGAATCCGCGCGACTTTCCCGGCTTCGTGACGGAACTGCGCAAGCACCGGTTCTTCTTCATCAGCGGCGTGAACACCCTGTTCAACGCGCTGCTGCACACGCCGGGATTCGCGGACCTCGATTTCCGGTCGCTCAAGGTGAGCCTCGGCGGGGGGATGGCGGTGCAGGCGGTGGTCGCCCAGCGTTGGAAGGAAGTGACCGGCTGCGTGCTCACCCAGGCCTGGGGGCTCACCGAGACCTCGCCCGCGGCCTGCATCAATCCGATCGCGCTCGATTTCAACCAGTCGATCGGCCTGCCGATTCCGTCGACCGAGGTCACGATTCGCGACGACGACGGCCGGGAACTCGGCATCGGCGAGGTCGGCGAGATCTGCGTGCGCGGTCCGCAGGTCACCAGCGGGTACTGGAACCGGCCCGACGAGACCGCGAAGGTGTTCCACGGCGACTGGCTGCGCACCGGCGACGTCGGCCGCATGGACGCCGAGGGGTTCGTGACCATCGAGGATCGCAAGAAGGACATGATCCTCGTGTCCGGCTTCAACGTGTATCCGAACGAGGTCGAGAGCGTCGCAGCGGAGTACCCCGGCGTGCTCGAAGCCGCGGCGGTCGCCGTGCCGGACGAGAACTCGGGCGAAGCGGTCGCGCTGTTCGTCGTGAAGAAGGACCAGGACCTCGACGCCGACGCCTTGCTCGCGCACCTGCGCCACAACCTGACCGGCTACAAGGTGCCGAAGCACCTGTACTTCCGCAGCGAGCTGCCGAAGACCAACGTCGGCAAGATCCTGCGGCGGGCGCTGCGCGAGGAGCTGAGCAAGCCGGTCTGACCGCGCGGCGCGAACCGCGGCGCGCGCACTATCCGGGACGGTAATTGCGCACGGTGTCGACGAGCACCGCGACGTTCTCCGGATCGACGTCGGGGGTGATGCCGTGGCCGAGATTGAACACGTGCCCGGGTCCGGGACCGTATTCCGCGAGCACGCGCAGTGCCTCGGCCCGCAGCACCTTCGGCGGCGCGAGCAACGCCGCCGGGTCGAGATTTCCCTGCAGCGCGATCCGGTCCCCGACCGCCGCGCGCGCGGCCGCGAGCCCCGTCGTCCAGTCGACGCCCGCCGCGTCACAGCCGGTCGCCGCGATCCGATCGAGCCAGGCGCCCCCGCCCTTCGTGAACACGATGCGCGGCACGATGCGCCCGTCCGCCCGGCGCGTCAGAGCGTCGACGACCTGCGCGATGTAGTGCAGGGAGAACTCCCGGTACTGCGCCGGCGTCAGCGCGCCGCCCCAGGTGTCGAACAGCATCACGGCCTGGGCACCCGCCGCGATCTGGGCATTCAGATACTCGATCGTCGCCCGCGCGAGCAGCTCGAGCAGCCGGTGCAGATCGCCGGGAGCACCGTACATCATCCGCTTGATCCGCGCGAAGGCCTTGCTGCCGCCGCCTTCGACCATGTAGGTCGCGACGGTCCACGGCGATCCGGCGAACCCGATCAGAGGGACGCGGCCGCGCAATTCCCGGCGCACCAGCGCGACCGCGTCGACCACGTACTTCAGATCGCTCGCCGGGTCCGGAACGAAGAGCTTTGCGATGTCGGCGGCGCTGCGCACGGGATGGGCGAAGCGCGGCCCCTCGCCGGCCTCGAACGCGAGGCCGAGGCGCATCGCGTGCGGAATCGTCAGGATGTCGGAGAACAGGATCGCGCCGTCGAGCGGGAAGCGCTCGATCGGCTGCAACGTGATCTCGCAGGCGATCTCGGGATTGGTGCACATCGCGAGGAAGCCACCCGCGCGTTCGCGCGTCGCCCGGTACTCCGGCAGATAGCGGCCCGCCTGCCGCATCAGCCAGATCGGGCGGCGCGGAGTCGGCTCGCGCAGCAACGCGCGCAGCAACGCATCGTTCGCAAGCGGCGCGCTCACGTGCGCTCCGACGGGTCGAACAGCCGGCGATGCTCGAGGATCGCGTAGCGATCGGTCATCCCCGCGATGTAGTCGGCGACCGCGCGGGCGCGTCCGGCGGGGCCCTGGATCGCCTCGCGGCGGGTGCCCGACGCGCGGTGTTCGTCCGGCATCAACGCCGGCTCGGCGAAGAACGCGTCGAACAGCTCGCGCACCACCCGTCCCGCCTTCGTGGTCATCCGCCGGACCTTGTAGTGCCTGTAGAGATGCTCGCGCAGGAACGACTTCAGCGCCTGGTTCGCGCGCGCCGTCTCCTCGCTGAATCCGATCATGAACTGCCGCTGCGTGCGCACCTCCTGGATCGAGGCGACCCCCGATTCGCGCAGGCGCGCCGTCGAGGATTCGATCAGGTCGGTCACGAGGTGGTCGATCATCCGCCGGACGATCTCGTGAATCAACCGGCGGCCGCCGAGCCGCGGGTGCTTCGCGAGGACCTCGCCGTGCAGTTCGGCGAACAGCGGCACAGCCGCCAGTTCCTCCACGTCGATCAAGCCCGCGCGGATCCCGTCGTCGACGTCGTGGTTGTTGTACGCGATCTCGTCGGCGAAGTTCGCGAGCTGCGCCTCGAGCCCCGGCTGCTCGCGATTGATGAAGCGCTCGCCGACGTCGCCGAGGGCGAGTGCGTTCTTGTAGGAGCAGTGCTTCAGGATCCCCTCGCGGCACTCGAAGGTGAGATTCAGGCCGTCGAACGCCGCGTAACGTTCCTCGAGCTCGTCGACCACCCGCAGCGACTGCAGGTTGTGCTCGAAACCACCGAAGTCGGCCATGCATTCGTTGAGCGCGTCCTGGCCCGCGTGACCGAACGGCGTGTGGCCGAGATCGTGGGCGAGGCAGATCGCCTCGGCGAGGGACTCGTTCAGGCGCAGCTGGCCCGCGACGGTGCGCGCGATCTGCGCGACCTCGAGCGTATGGGTCAGCCGGGTTCGGAACAGATCGCCTTCGTGATTCACGAACACCTGGGTCTTGTAGACGAGGCGGCGGAATGCGGTCGAATGAACGATGCGGTCGCGGTCGCGCTGGTACTCCGTGCGGTACCGCGGCTTCGGCTCGGCGTGGCGGCGGCCGCGGGATCGATCGTCGTGGGCCGCATAGGGCGCGAGTGCGGACGTCACCCGAAATGCTCCTCGAGCGTGTGCGACAGCGCATCGTCCCCATAGTCGGCGCGCAGCTGCGCGACGCCGAGCCCCGCGAGCAGCACGAGCCGCACGGCCCCGCCCCGCACCTTCTTGTCCATGCCGATCAGCGCGCGCGCGCGCGCGGCCCCGATTCGCGGCGCCGCGAGATCGAGGCCGGCCGCACTCAGCAGCGCGCGCAGCCGCCGCGGCACCGCGCGATCCACGAGCCCGATTCGCGCGGAGAGATCCGCGGCGATCGCGAGGCCGATCGCCACGGCCTCGCCGTGCAGGTAGCGCTCGTATCCGGTCGCCGCCTCGATCGCATGGCCGAAGGTATGACCGAAATTGAGGATCGCCCGTACGCCGTCCTCGCGCTCGTCCCGCGCGACGATCGCGGCCTTGATCTCGCATGAGCGCGCGATCGCCTCGACCAGCGCCTGCGGGTCGCGCGCGAGCAGGCGCGGAACCGCATGCTCGAGCCATTCGAACAGCGCGGCGTCGGCGATGCATCCGTACTTGACGACTTCCGCGAGACCGGCGCGCAGCTCGCGGTCGGCGAGCGTCCCGAGGCAATCGGTGTCGGCGATCACCGCGACCGGCTGGTGGAACGCTCCGATCAGGTTCTTGCCGCCCGGGTGATTCACGCCGGTCTTGCCGCCGACGGAGGAGTCCACCTGCGCGAGCAAGGTGGTGGGGAGCTGGACGAAACGGATCCCCCGTTGATAGCACGCGGCCGCGAAACCGCCGATGTCGCCGACCACCCCGCCGCCGAGCACGACCAGCGTCGCATCGCGATTGAAGCGTTGCTCGACGAGCGCGTCGAACACCCGGCTCGCGGTCGCGAGCGTCTTGTGGCGCTCCCCGTCCGGCAGGATGCACTCGCCGATGCGCCGCCCGGGCAGGCCCGCGCGCACGCGCGAAAGGTACAGCGGCGCGACCGTCTCGTTGCTGAGCAGGAGCAGGTCCGCGCCGGGGACGCGCTGCGCGAGCGTCGCACCGTCGCCGAGGAGGCCCGGTCCGATGTCGATCGGATAGGTCGCTCGGCCGAGCTCGACGTTCACGGTTCTCACGGAACGGGATTATACGGAGGCCCGTCGGTCTTGGCCCGCTGAAGCTCGCGCAGGATCTCCTCGGCGACCGCGCCGACCCGGCGGCCGTCGGTCGATACCGTGAGGTCGGCGGTCTCGGCGTACAGCGGCGCGCGCTGGTCCAGGAGGTCTTTCAGCACGCGCGCCGGATCGGCAACCGACAGCAGCGGGCGGTGCCGCGCGTGACGGGTCCGGGCGAGCTGCTGGGCGACCGAAGTCTGCAGGTAGACCACGACGCCGCGCTCGGCGAGCACCCGCCGGTTCGCGGGGTCGATCACCGCCCCGCCGCCGGTCGCGAGCACGATGCGCTCGAGCGCGGTCAGCCGTTCGATCGATTCGCGCTCACGCGCGCGAAAGCCGGCCTCGCCTTCCTGCTCGAAGATGTAGCCGATGTCGACGCCGGTGCGCGCGATCACGTCCGCGTCGCTGTCGCGAAAGGCGAGCCCGAGCAGGCGCCCGAGCTGGCGGCCGACGGCGGTCTTCCCCGACCCCATCGGCCCGATCAAGAACACGTTGGTCTTGCCGAACATCTCGGCTGCGCATGATAGAACAGGTCGCGCCGAACCGGGCGCCCGCCGACGCGCCCGGCGCAGGGCCGGTCGCGTCGGCGGGCCGGCGTCGCGTCGCGCGTCAGTAGAGGTTCGATCCCTCGCGCAGGATCTTCGGCGTGATGAAGACCAGCAACTCGGTCTTGTCGTTGATCCGTGTCGTGCTCTTGAACAGGTGCCCGAGCACCGGAATGTCACCGAGGTAGGGGACCTTGTCCGCGCTGTTGCTCTTGGTCGTGCCGAGAATGCCGCCGAGCACGACCGTCTGCCCGTCGTTGACCAGCACCTGGGTGACGATCCGGCGGGTGTCGATCGACGGCACCGTGCCGCCGGTTGCGCTCTGCACGTTCTGACCGACCGCGTCGTCGCGAATGTCGATGTCCAGCAGCACCCGGTTGTCGGGTGTGACCAAGGGCGTGACCTTCAGCGAGAGAACCGCATCCTTGAACTGGGTCGTGGTCGCGCCGCTCGACGCGGACTGCTGGTACGGAATCTCCACGCCCTGCATGATCGTCGCCTCCTTCTGGTTGGCGGTGATCACGCGCGGCGAGGAGATGACCTCGCCCCGGCCCTCGTTCTGGGCGGCGGACAGCTCCAGATTGACCAGGTAGCTGCTGCCGAGCAGCGACACACCGATCGCCCCGGCCGGATTCGCGACCGGGAGATTGATCTGGTATTGATTGCTGAGCGACGGCGAGGTGAGCGCGGTCGCATTGTTGGCGCCGCCGCCCGCCGAGGTCAGCACGCCGTTCGCGCCCACGCCGTTGCCGCCCACGGTCAGCAGTCCGTTGTTGCCATTCGACTGCACGGTCGACACGCCGAAGCGCGCGCCGAGATCGCGCTCGAAACTGTCGGTCACGACGACGATGCGGGCCTCGATCAGCACCTGTTTCACCGGCACATCGAGCTTGCGGACCAGCGCGCGGATGCTCGCGAGCCGTTCATCGGTGTCCTTGATCAACAGGGTATTGGTGCGCTCGTCGACCGAGAGCGCGCCGCGCGACGACAGCATCGAGTTCTTGCCGCCGCCCGCCTTGATCAGCGCGGCGAGGTCCGACGCCTTGGCGTAGCTGACCTGCAAGAACTCGGTGTGCAGCGGCTCGAGCTGCTGGATCTGGTTGCGCGCCGCGAGGTGGGCCTTCTCCTCCGCCGCGAGCTCCGCGGTCGGCCCGACGATCAGCACGTTGCCCTCGCGCACCTTGTCGAGGCCCTTGGTGCGCAGCACGATGTCGAGCGCCTCGTCCCAGGGCACGTTCTGCAAGCGCAGCGTGAGGTTGCCGGTGACCGCGTCGCTGACGACGATGTTCTGACCGCCGGTGTCGGCGAGCAGCTGCAGCACGGAGCGCACGTCGATGTTCTGAAAGTCGAGCGTGAGCCGCTGGCCGCTGTAGCGCTTCTTGCCGGCGGCGCCGGCGACCTCGCTCTTCGGCTTGACCTCGATCACGTACTGCGAATCGGCCTGGTAGGCGAGCTGGTCGAAGTTGCCGTGCGCATGGATCACGATCCGTGTGCTGCCGTTGCGGCGAATCGCATCGAACGACTCGACCGGGGTCGCGAAGTCGGTGGCGTCGTAGCGTCGCATCAGGTGGGCCGGCAGGTACGCGCCCGAGAAGTCGACGACGATCCGGTCGCCTTCCTGCCGCGTGTTGACCGGAATGTTCGCGTCCGACATGTTCACGATGATGCGGCCGGTGCCGTTCGGGCCGCGGCGGAAGTCGATCGTGCGGATCGAGTGCGCGGGCGTTCCCATTTCCTGGGCGCCGACCGGGGTCTCGCCGCGCTCGGCCATCGCCGGCGGCGCGGCCGCGGGCCGCGCGCCGAGATCCACCAGGATCTCGTTGCCCTCGACCCGGGTGGTGTACGGGATCAGCGTGTCGAGGTCCACCACGACCCGCGTGCGCCCATCGGCCTCGGCGGCGAGCACCGAGTCGACGACGCCGGAGCGCACGTCGATCCGCCGCGACGGCAGCGCGAGCGAGACGTTGGGCAGGTCGAGCGCGATCCGCGCCGGCTTGTCGACCGTGAACGCGAGCGGCTGGGGCGCCGGACCGCTGAGATGCAGGGTGAGCAGCACTTGCTGGCCGGCCAGCGTCCGCACGTCGATCGACTGGAGCTTGTTGGGCGCTGCACCCTGGGCACGCGCGCCGATCGCGGCGAATACGATCAAGGCGAAGCCCGCCAGGCTCGCGATCCGTGTCTTCGAACTGGTCATGCGTTGCTCTCCGTGAGGCTTCAATTGGCCAGAGCCAGCGAAGCCGGTCGCTTGATGTAGCCGCCGAGGCCGTCGGGAACGATCTCGACGACGCTGATCCTGCTCGGCGTGATCGACACGATCCTGCCGTCGCTCTGCCCGATGTAATTGCCGACCTGCACCTTGTGAACCAACCCGTCCTTCGTCTGGACGAGCCCGTAGAAGCGGTCGCCGATCCGGATCGTCCCGACCATCTTCAGCGCGTCGAGCGGAAAGCGCTCGAGGAATTCGCGCGGCCGATGCAGGTTCGGGTGCACCGAGGACGCCCCGTTGTCCGAGGGGCCCTGGGGCGCGAACGGCGAGCGCAGATTCGCGGCACTGTAGGTGAACGACTCGTACGGCTTGACCTCGGGGAGCGGTTCGATGCGGCCGCCGGGCCGCTTCTCCACCTGCGCAATCCAGGCCTTGAGATTCGCCTGGCCGCCGGAACAACCCGTGATCGCGGCGCTAGCGAGCATTGCGGCGGCGAGCGCCGCGGTGCGGGTCGATCGCCTCACTTTGCGCCTCCCATTTTCCCCGCCGGCGCCTTGCCGCCGGACTTCTCGTCCTCGATGTAGCGGTAGGTCTTCGCGGTCACGTCCATCGTCAGGTCGTCGAAATCGCCGCCGTGGCTGTCGACCGGCGTGATCTGGATGTCGTGCAGGGTCACGATGCGCGGCAACGCGGCGATCCCGCTGACGAACTTGCCGAACTCATGATAACTGCCGACGAGCCGGATCCGGATCGGCAGCTCGGCGTAGAAGCCCTTGTCGACCTCGGGCCCCGGCTGGAAGAGCTTTTCTTGCAGGCCCGCGGCGAGCCCGGTCTGGGAGATGTCCACCAGCAGGTTCGGGACTTCGGTCCGTCCGGGCAGTTGCCGCAGCATCGCGCCGAAACTGCGCCGCATCTCGGCGAGCTGCGCCTTGTACGCGTCCAGGTTCGCGGCCCGCTGCTGCTTGGTCATGAACTCCTGGCGCAGCGTCTGCTCCTCGGCCTCGGCCCGCAGCAGCTGCGGCCGGTCCTGGGTCCAGACCAGCAGGTACCAGAAGACCACCGCGCTCGCGACGAAGATCAGCCCGACGAAGAACGCGCGCACCGTGGTCGGCCAGCGGCCCGGATCGCGCGGGTCGAGCGTCCGCAGTTGTTCGATGAAGTTCATTTCGCCGCGACCTCATGGCGCTGGTGCTTGCCGCTGCTCGAACCGGCGCCGACCGTGTTCACGAACAGCACGAACTTCGATCCTCCGGTCGGCGAGCTCTTCGCCGCCTCGACGACCTGCAGCACCGGGTCATCCATCCACACCGACGCGTCGATGTTGCGCATCAGC
>JAJXYU010000085.1 GCA_021780395.1 Pseudomonadota bacterium | reverse complement strand
ATGCGCGCGGCGCTCGCCGCCGGCTTCGACTGGGACGCGTCCGCGGCGCACTCGGCCGGCTATGACGCCGAGCGCACCGCGGACCTGTTCTGCGCGGTCTGCAACCAGTTCCAGGGCGTGTACGAGACGAGCCGGCGACGGCTCGCCTCGATGGGCCCGCTACCGCGGCCCGGCGAGGACGCCGCCGTCGACTGACGCGGCGCCCTCCGGCCGCACGGGACCGCTCAGGCGGCGACCGCGCCCGCCTCCGAGAGCATCTTCTGCAGCTCGCCGGAGCGGTACATCTCGAGCGTGATGTCGCAGCCGCCGACCAGCTCGCCGTTCACGTAGAGCTGCGGAAACGTCGGCCAGTTCGAGTACGTCTTCAGCGCCTCGCGGACTTCCGGATCCTCGAAGATGTTGACGTGCGCAAACCTCGCGTTGCAGGCCCGCAGCGCGCCGACCGCCTGCGCGGAGAAACCGCACTGCGGGAAATCCGGGGTTCCCTTCATGTACAGGACGACCGGCGCCGCGGCCAGCTGACTCTTGATTCGATCGATGGCGGTCATGAGCGATCTCCAGGGTGGGTGTTCGAGGTTCGATCGTTGAATTATCGGGGTCCGTCCCCTATTCTTCCAGCCCGTCGATGAGCACCGCTCCCCCAGAGTCCCGGTCGGCGATCGACGCGGCCGCGCTCGCGGCCGCGCGACCGCTCGGCCTGCCGCCGCCCCCCGCGGACCTCGCCGCGCAGGTGGCGCGCGCGCTCGAGGAGGACCTCGGGGCCGGCGATCTGACCGCCGCGTTGATCCCGCCTGCGCGCCGCGGCCATGCGCGCGTGATCGCGCGGGAATCGGCGGTGATCTGCGGACGCCCCTGGGTGGACGCCTGCTTCGCGGCGCTCGATCCCCGGGTGCGGATCGACTGGCGCGTCGAGGAAGGCGCGCTCGTCGAGCCCGAGCAGACGGTGCTCGAGATCACCGGGCCCGCACGGGCGCTGCTGAGCGGCGAGCGCACCGCGCTGAATTTCCTGCAGCTGCTGTCGGCGACCGCGACCGCCGCGCGCCGGTACGCCGCCCTCGTGCTCGGCACCGGCTGCACCGTGCTCGACACCCGCAAGACGATCCCGGGACTGCGGACCGCGCAGAAATACGCGGTCCGCGTCGGGGGCGCGCGCAATCACCGGCTCGGTCTGTACGACGCGATCCTGATCAAGGAAAACCACATCGTCGCCGCCGGCGGGATCACGGCGGCGGTCTCGCTCGCTCGCGCCTGCGCCCCCGGCGCGCCGGTCGAAGTCGAAGTGGAGTCGATCGAGGAGCTGCGCGAGGCGATCGCGGCCGGTGCCGACACCGCATTGATCGACGATTTCACGATTCCGCAGATGCGCGAGGCGGTCGCGATCAACCGCGCGGCGGTCCGGCCGCTCGCGCTCGAGGCGAGTGGCGGCGTCGGCGAGCGCGACGTCCGTGCGATCGCCGAAACCGGCGTCGATTTCGTGTCGGTCGGCTCGATCACCAAGCACGTGCGCGCGGTCGACCTGTCGATGCGATTCGCCTGGAGCGACTGAGCCCGCCGGAAAGCCGACCCGTGACGTTCCGCGCGGGCGGTCAGGATTCCTTCGCGACCGCGGCCTTGCCGATGCGCTGCGGCTGAGAGATCCCGTAGCCCTGCGCGTAGTCGACGCCGAGCTCGCGCAGCTTCTCGATGATCGCGGCATTCTCGGCGAATTCCGCGATCGTGCGCTTGTCGGTCAGGTGTCCGATCTGATTGATCGAGCGCACCATCTCGTAGTCGATCTCCTCGTGCAGGATTTCCTTCACGAACGCGCCGTCGATCTTCAGGAAATCGACCGGGAAGTGCTTCAGGTACCCGAACGAGGACAGCCCCGAGCCGAAGTCGTCGAGTGCGAACTTGCAACCGAGATCCTTCAGCGACTTGATGAAGCGGTTCGCCTGCGCGAAGCTCTGGATCGCCGCGGTCTCGGTGATCTCGAAGCAGATCTTGGTCGCGTCGAGGCCGCTGCGCGTCAGCTGCTCGGTCACGAACGGCAGGAACTTGTCGTCGCCGAGCGAGAGGCCCGAGAGGTTGATCGAGCACATCGCGAGCTTCTCGCGCTCGTCGGCGTCCGAGACCAGCCACCGGAACGCGTTCTCGATCACCCAGCGGTCGATGTTCGGCGTGAGCCCGTAGTGCTCGGCCGCAGTCATGAAGTTGTCGGGCGTGACGATCTTGCCGTTCTCGTCGCGCATCCGCAGCAGCAGCTCGTAGTGCGCGCCCTTCTCCTCGTCCTTCAGCGGCATGATCGTCTGGCGGAACAGCTCGAAGCGATCCTCCTCGAGCGCGGTATTGATCCGAGCGGCCCACTGCATCTCGCGGCGCCGGCGCATCAGGTCGAGATCGTTCTCCTCGAAGCTGTGCACGCGGTTGCGGCCCGCCTGCTTCGCGGCCTGACAGGCGTTGTCAGCGGCGCTCAGCACCGAGGCTACGTCGGCGTTCTCGGCCGCGATCGGCACGACCCCGATGCTCGCGCCGAGGCGGAACGTGCGCTCTTCCCAGGTGAACTTGAAGTTGCGCACCGCGTCACGCAGCGTCTCGGCCTTTCGCATCGCCTCGTCGAGGGTGCAGTTCTCGAGCAGGATCGCGAACTCGTCGCCGCCGAGCCGCGCGAGCGTGTCCCGCCAACCCACCTTCGACTTCAGCAGCCCGCCGACCTGGCCGAGCAGCGCATCCCCGGCGCTGTGGCCACAGGTGTCGTTCACGATCTTGAACTGGTCGAGGTCGAGGTAGCACAGCGCGTACGAGGTCTCGCGCGCCTTCGCGCTCTTCAGCGCGCGCTCCATCCGGTGCTCGAACTCGCGACGGTTCACCAAGCCGGTGAGCACGTCGTGGCTCGCGTGATAGGACAGTCGCCGGTTGAGCTCGCGCGCCTCGCTCACGTCGTGGAACACGAGCACGCCACCCGACACCGCACCGCTCCCGTCGCGGATCGGCGACGCGGTGCTCTCGATGTAGATCTCGTTGCCGTCGCGCCGGATCAGCAGCATCGGCCGTACCGACTTGATCGAGCGCGTGCGCCGGATCGCCACGCTCAGCGGATTCTCGAGGGGTTCGCAGGTCTCCTCGTGGAACGACCGGAACACTTCCTCGATCGGGCGTCCCTGGCTGTCCTCGAGGCGCCAGCCGGTCAGCTGTTCGGCGACCGGGTTGATGTAATCGATCACGCCCTTCGCGTCGGTGGTGATCACGCCGTCGCCGATGCTCTGCAGCGTGATCTGCGCGCTCTCCTTCTCGCGGAACAGCGCCTCTTCGTAGAGCTTGCGCTCGGTGATGTCGAGCTCGACGCCGACCAGTCGCAGCAGCCGGCCCTTGTCGTCGACCTTGGCCTTCGCGCGGCTGATCACCCAGCGCCACTCGCCGGTCGCATGCCGCATCCGGTGCATGCTCTCGAACATCGGGGTCTTGCCGGCGACGTGGTCACGGATCGCGGCCTGCACCCGCGACATGTCGTCGATGTGCACCAGCGTCCGCCAGTCGGGCGCCTGGCCGACCTGGGACTCGTCGTAGCCGAGCATCGCCTTCCAGCGCGGCGACAGGTACACGCGGTTGTTCAGGGTATCGAAATCCCACAAGCCGTCGTTCAGGCTGTGCATCGCGAGCTCGTTGCGCTCGCTGAGATCGGCGAAACGCGCCTGGATCGCGAGTCGCTCGAGCGCGCTCGCAAGGCTCGACCCGACGAGCTTCAGCATCAGATGCATCTGCACGTCCCATTGCTCTCGCGGTCGGGCCCCGGCGACGCCGAGCACGCCGGCGGGACGATTCTCGATGAAATACGCGATCGCGAGCACCGAGCCGATCCCGAGCTCGCACCAGGCCGCCGCGTCGATCGCCTGATCGCCGCGCGCCCGGCCCGTGTCGCGCAGCTCCGAGATCCGCAGCGGTGCGAAGCGCGACCGCAGCCAGGGCATCGCCTCGAGGCGCCGGCCGCGCAGCTGCTCGGGGTTGCCCACGGTCATCGGATTGCACGCGGCGGACACGTCGGTAAACACGCCGGTCTCCGGATCGACGGCGGCGTGGAACGCCGCGTCCGACTGGGTCGCGTCGCGCAGCAATTCGAGGTTCGCGGCGAGTCGCTCAGCCACCGTACCCGCGGTCATCGCCTGGAAGTCCACCGCGATCTTGATGCAGATCACGTCGAGTCCGACCGGGGGCGCCCCGCCACGGCGCGGCCAGACGTGCGGCGACAGGATGTCCGATGCGGTGAAATCGGGGGACCGCGGTTCGTTCGGAGCTATCGCCATGGGCCGAGCGGTGCCTTCAGTGTCCGGAATCCTTCAGATCGGCGGGGAGTCTGCCATTCCGTGTCGACCGGTGACCGAACGCGTCACACAGTTCCTGAGTTCTCCCGATTCAGGATTTATGGCGCAATTTTCGCATAGCTTCTCAGAAATACAAGCTAAGATTTTGTATTAAAGGGAAATTCCTTCTTTCAATCGCCCAGTTCGGCCTCCCCGGGCAAGGTGGCCGTCGTCACCTGCAAGACGCCGCCCGAGATCGAGCCGACGAGGTCGACCGTCGATCCGCCGGCGGCCGACGAGAAGAACTGCGCGCTGCTGATCGACGACTCGTCGGTCCCGACGAACTGCGTCGCGCCACTGGTCGACGCGGACACCCCGAGCACGGTCAGCGACGGCGCGACGGCCGCGCTCGGCGGCGCGCGCAATTCGACCTCGGCATTCGGATCCTCGCGAGTCAGCACGCTCGCCTGGAGGACCCCGGAGGCGCTCAGGTGGCCGTGGACTTCGACATAATCTCCGACCGCGACCGCGGCCAGATTGAACGGCGCGACCGGATTCGCCGTTTGATCCTCGAAACGCGTCAGCGCATCGGTCGACACCGGAACGCCGAGCACCGCCAAGGTCCCTGCGGTCGGATCGACCGCGGTCACGGTCGCCCGCACCAGGATCGGGTTCGTCTGCGCGAACCGCACGGTGGTGGCGACCAGCGTGCCGGTCGAATCGAAGTTCCCCTGCACCGACACCTCGATACCGGCAGCGAGGCTCGCGACGGTCCCGTTCTGGTATTGGGTCTGGGCGCTGGTCGAGACCGGGGTGTCGTCGACCTGGAACTGCGTCGGCGAGACGTACCCGTCGACCTCGCCCTGGACCGCGCCCTGCGCACCGCTCGCGGCGGACAAGGTCGGTAGCAGGGAGATCCGGGTCGCGAGCAGCGTCCCGGAAACCGCGCCGACCGGGCTCTCGACCTGAATCCGATCGCCCACCTGCAGGCCGGCGCCCGCCGGGAATCCCGTGAACTGCGCGCCGCTGAAGTCGATGGTCACCCCGTTCACGATGACCTGCAGCGTCGACGGATCGACGGAGGCGACGATGCCCGCCAGCTCGTACGAGGACACCTGCGTCTGGATCTCGACGCGGGTCGCGGCCACCGTGCCGCTCGCCGCCGGGAAGCCACTCACCTCGACCAGCGTGCCCGGCACCAGCGACGCGAAGGTCGGCGTTCCGCCGGCCTCGGCGCCGAGCGAGGTCTGCGGGCCGATCTGCACGGTCTGACCGAGCACCGTCACGGTCGAGCCCGCGGCGTCGACCGCGCTGATCGGCCCCTGAACGGCGCTCCGATAGTCGACCGTGGTCGCGGTCCCGGTGGTCCCGCCGGTCGCGACCGACCCCTGCACCTCGACGACGTCACCGACGCTCAACTGACTCGCGGCCGCGCTCTGGCCGTCGATCGAGATCGAGGCATGGGTCGTATCGAACTCGACGCCGTTCACGAAGATGCTGCCGAACCGGCTGATCGGGCCCGAGGAGGCGGCGGCCACCGTTGCCGTGCCCGTCCCCTCGATCCCCGCGACCAACCCGCCGCCGCCGCACGAGGACAGCAGTGCGATCGAGCACAGCGCAAACGCCGTCCGGCTCCACCCGGGTCGCAGGCTCACGGGGTCGCTCCTGCCTTCGCAACCGGTTCCTCGATCAGGTAGGCGCCCGCGCCGAGCCGCGCGGTCGCCGCCGGGTCGCTGCCCTCGACGTCGTCGGCCGCGTGCGCCGCGAGCCACCCATCGACGCGCTCCAGGAAGCGCTGGCCCTCGGACTCGAGAAAGTCACGGAATTCCGGCACCGCCGATCGGCGTACCCGCGCGTGGATCGCACGACGCTCGAAGCGTGCGGCGGCGGTCGGTGCCCGGGTCACGTTGTAGGCGAGTGTCGAGGCCATGTCGTGCAAGATGCTTCCCCAGAGGCGGATTTGGTTCGGATCGAAGGACTTCGGAATGTAGCCGCGCATCAGCGCCTGCAGCTGGCCGTCGTCACCGAGTTCCACGGCGCCGGCCGCGGACAGCTCCTTGTAGAGCGCGATGTGCGGCAGGTCGGGCGCGTAGCGGCGCGCGAGCGCCTGGAAGCTCGGCACGCCGCCCTCGAGCGGCAACCGCGCCGGTTGCCCGTCGGCGGCGAGAAAATCCGCATCGAGATGCCAGCCGGAAAGGATCCGCGAACCGTGGCTCATGTAGATCGCGTCGAGCGTCGCCCGCGGCTCCGCCGAACGGATCCGCGCGACGTCACGCCGGTTGAGCCCGGTCAGGATCGCGGTGCGCGAGACGTTCGTCGGCCGGTTCCGCCGGCCGTACTCCGTCGTCGCGATCTCGACATAGGTGAATTTCGCGAGTTCGCTGAACTCGCGAAACGGGATCCCGCCACGCAGGAGTACCCGCACGATCGGCCGCAGCATCAATCGCACGGACGACAACAGAACGGATCGCAGGTCGTCAACCATGTGTGCATTTTTCTCACACATATGGTCCAACTGCAACGATTCGCAGGGATTCACGCGCCGAGTCCGGGGTTCGCATCCGCGTTGGACCGCAGCGGCGGGGAAAATCAATCGACTCGCGCGCGTGCCTCGACGAACAGGGCCTTCAAGCGCTCCTCGAGCTGGACCTGCAACGCCTCGAGGCCACGGGCGTCGAGCCGCTTCGGTACCCAGATCGGCTCGCCGAACGCGATCGCGATGCGTGCCAGCGGCTTCGGGATCACGAACCGGTCCCAGTGGAACATCCACGCGCGAGAGGCCGCGTAGCTCATCGGCACGATCGGGCGCTGCGAGAGCTGCGCGAGCAGGATCGCCCCGGGCTTCGCCTTCCACGGGGGGCCGCGTGGCCCGTCCGGCGTGATCGATGGGGACACCCGATCGTTCACGAGCGCCTGGTAGTAATCGCGCAGCGCGCGCGCGCCGGTGTGCGACGAGGATCCGCGAATCGCGACCGCGTTCAGCCGCGCGATCAGCATCGCGCCGATTTCGCCGTCGACCGAAGGACTGACCAGGAAGCCCGGCCGAACGCCGCGCCCGCGCTGATCGAGCAAGGCCTTCACGCAGAACAGCTGGTGCTGATGCCAGAAGACCGGGATGAACGACGGCGCCGCGCCGAGCGCCGCGTCGAGGTGTTCGGTGCCGTCGATCCGCACGCTCCGCGTCCAGCGCCACACCAGGCGCACCAGCGCGAGTCCGACCGGCACCAGCACCCGATACGCGGCCGAACGCAACGGCGTCAGCCGCCGCGACGAGCGGGTCTGTTGCCGGTAGATCGTGTTGCGAAGCCGATCGTCGTCCGAGTTCTGAGGCACGGGCGGCATTCTCGGGAACCGCGCACCGAGGCGCAACCGCGGCCGCGTCCCGGTGGGGTGATTCTCAATTGCGGGCACCGGCCGGCGCGGGCGCTTACGTTACAATGGGCGGATGTATCAGGAAGCGATGCCGCCCGGGCCGGCAGAGGGCTTCGATCTCGGCGGCAGCGAAGAATCCCTCGCCCGGCTGTGCGCGTACTTCGCCGAATACGGTGACACCTACCGGGTGTTCGCGCCGAGTCGGGGCGCGTATTTCTACGTGATCAACGATCCCGACGACGTCAAGCACGTGCTGCTGTCGAACCACCGCAATTACACGAAAGGGGAAGGCATCGACCGGGTGCAGATCCTGCTCGGCAACGGGATCATGACGAGCGAGGGCGAGTTCTGGCGGCGGCAGCGACGAATGATCCAGCCCGCGTTCCACCGCAAGGTGCTCGAGCGCTTCGGCGCGTTGATCGACGAGGTCAACGATCGTTACGCGAACCGCTGGGCCGCGCACGCCGCGCGTGGCGAACCGATCGACGTCGCCGACGAGGCGAGCACGCTGACGCTCGAGATCGTGCTGCGCTCGATCTTCGGCGACGACCTCGGACGGCTCGAGGATGAGCACGGCGGCAACCCGTTCGCGCTGGTCGCACAGGTGACCGATCGCGACCTGCGATTCGCGTTCCGCTTCCGCTCGCTCGCGAAGCTCGTCGTGGATCTCGCCGCACGGCGCCGGCGCGAGCCCGCCGAGCGATTCGATTTCCTCGAGATGCTGATGAGCGCGCGCACGCGCGACACCGGCGAGGCGATGAGCGACTCGGAGCTCGTCGACGAGGTGCTGACCCTGATCGTCGCGGGCCACGAGACCACCGCGGCCTCGCTCGCGTGGACCTGGCACCTCGTCGCCCGGTACCCGGAAGTCCGGGATCGGCTCGGCGAGGAGGCCGATCGCGCGGGCGCCGCGCGGCCGCTCGGGCTCGCCACCGCCGAGGGGCTCGAATTCACCCATCAGGTGATCCAGGAGTCCCTGCGCCTGTATCCGCCGGGCTGGCTGTTCACCCGCCGCAGCCTCGCGGCGGATTCACTCGGCGGCTTTCCGATCGGGCCGCGCACGGACGTGTTCATCTGCCCGTACGTGCTGCATCGGCACCCGCGCCACTGGGACGAGCCCGAGGCGTTCCGTCCCGAACGGTTCGCGGGCCCCGACGCCGCGCAGCGGCACCAATTCGCCTATCTCCCGTTCTCGGCCGGTCCGCGCCACTGCGTCGGCGAGAACCTCGCGATGTACGAGATGCTCGTGCACGTCCACACGATGAGCCGGCGCTTCCGGATCGCACCGGCGAACGACGATCCCGTGGAATTCGAGGCGCAGGTCAACCTGCGTCCTCGATCCCGACTCTTGATGACGGTAGAGGAACGATGACTTACAACACCCTGGTCGACATTCTGGAGATGAACCGCGGCGTCGATCGCGCGGTTTGTTACGTGGACGGCGAGAACTCGGAGCGGCGAGTCGGCTACGCAGAGCTCTACGAGCGCGCGCTCGGGATCCTGCACCACCTGCAGGCGCTCGGCGCCGCGCGCGGCGACCGGATGATCCTCTTCCTCAGCGACAACGAGCAATTCATCGACGGCTTTCTCGCAGGCGTCTGCGGTGGAATCCAGCCGGTGCCGCTCGCGGTCGGGATCAGCGACGAGCACCGCCACAAGCTGCTGCGCGTCGCGCGCAAGCTCGGCAAGCCCTGGCTATACACCGACTCGAGGAACCTCGAGCGGCTGCAGGCGTTCGCGGCCGAAGTCGGCGAGTCGGCGCTGTTCGCCGAGCTCAAGGCGCGCTGCTTCCTGGTCGAGTCGATCACCGACGTCTCCCGGCCAGGCAAGCTCCACCACCCCGCCCCCGAGGACCCGGCGTTCATCCAGTTCTCCTCGGGATCGACCAGCGAGCCGAAGGGCGTCGTGCTCTCTCACGCGAATCTCGTCGCGAACACCCGCAGCGCGACGAAGCTCGACCGCTTCAACGAGTCCGACGTATCCCTGAGCTGGATGCCGCTCACCCATGACATGGGCTTGATCGGCTTCTTCTGGATGCAGTTCGCGAACCACGTGCACGTGAACCTGATGCCGACCGACCTGTTCGTGCGGCGCCCGCTGCTGTGGCTGCAGGTCGCCGCGCGCAAGCGCGCGACGATCACCTGCTCGCCGAATTTCGGGTACCGGCACTTCCTGAAGGTGCTCGGCGGGCGGCGGCTCGAAGGCGTCGACCTGTCCTCGATCCGGCTGATCTACAACGGCGCCGAGCCGATCTCGGTGGAGCTGTGCAACGAATTCATGGATGCGCTCGCGTACACCGGCCTCAAGCGCCGTGCAATGTATCCGGTGTACGGTCTCGCCGAGGCCTCGCTCGCGGTCGCGATGCCGGTACCCGACACCGAGTACCGATGGATCCGCGTGAGCCGTCACCGGCTCGCGCCGGGCGATGCGATCGAGCTGAATCCTCCGAACGCACGCGACGCGCTCGAGCTGATGGGCGTCGGACAGCCGATCCCCGACACCGAGGTTCGCATCGCCGACGCCGCGGGCGCCGCGGTCGCGGAGGATCGCGTCGGCCGGATCCTGATCCGCGGGCCGAACGTGACCCGGGGCTACTTCGCGGACCCCGAGACGACCGCAGCGACGATCGGCGCCGACGGCTGGCTCGACACCGGCGACCTCGGGATCACGCACGAGGGCTCGCTGTACGTGACCGGCCGCGCGAAGGAGATCATCTTCGTGAACGGCCAGAACTACTACCCGCACGACCTGGAGAACATCGCGCAGCGCGCACCGGGGCTCGAGCTCGGCAAGGTCGTCGCGGCCGGCGTGCGACGCCCCGGCTCCCAGGGGGAGGATCTCGTGCTGTTCGTGCTGCACCGCTCGGGCATGCCCGAGTTCCTGCCGACCGCGACAGCGGTCGCGCGGCTGATCAACGAGCACGCGGGCCTCGAGGTCACCGACGTCGTCCCGGTCAAGCGGATCCCGAAGACGACCAGCGGCAAGATCCAGCGGCACCTGCTCGTGCAATCGATGACCGACGGGGAATTCGACGCCGAGCTCGCCGCGCTCGCCGCGCTGCGCGCGAGCCACGGCGGCGCCGCGCAGGCGCTCGGAACGGAGCTGGAAAGCCGGCTGCGGGCGATCTGCGAGGCCGCGCTGCCCGGCAAGCGGATCGAGGTCGAGGACAACCTGTTCGAACTCGGCGCGAGCTCGCTGAAGCTGATCGAGATCCACGAGACGATCGACCGCGACTTCCCGGGTCAGATCGACCTCACGGAGCTCTTCGATCATCCGACGATTCGCGACCTCGCGGCCCACCTGCAGCGCAAGATCGCCGCGCCGGCCTGAGACCGGTCAGCCGCGCGGCCCGAGGAGCGCGACGATCGGCGCGAACCCGCGCTCGCCGGCGACGTCTCGGGCCGATCGCCCGTCGTGGTCTCGCAGCGCCGGATTCGCGCCGGCCGCGATCAACGCCGCGCAGATCGTCCCGTGACCGCCACGCGCCGCGGCGATCAGCGGCGTGTCGCCTGCCCGGTCGGGCGCGTCGACGCTCGGCGCGTGCGCGAGCAGGGTGCGCACGACGGCCTCCTCGCCCCGAGCCGCGGCGATCCACAGCGCGGTGTCGCCGCGCGCGTCGCGCGCATCGATCGACGCGTGAGCCGAGAGCAGTTGCGCCGGTACCGCCGGATCGGACTGCGCGGCAGCAACCATCAACGCGGTGCGACCGCGACGGTCGGCGATCCGCACGTCCGCTCCCGCACCGAGCAACGCCGCGACGATCGCGTGCGAACCGGCCGCCGCTGCATACCACAGGGCGCTCCGGTGCCAGGTGTCGGTCGCATCGACCGCGGCGTGCGCCGCGAGCAAGGGCGCGACCGGATCCGTCTCCCGGTCGATCGCCGTCCAGATCAAGGCGGTCCGGCCATCGCGGTCCGCCGCGTTCGGATCGGCTCGCGCCGCGAGCAGCATCGCGACCACGTCCGGCCGGCGCGCGATCACCGCCGCAATCAGCGGCGGTGACTCGGTCGCTGCATGGCCGTTCGGGTTCACCCCGGCCGTGAGCAGCGCGTGCAGCAGCGCGAGGTCGCCGTGCACCACCGCGAGCCACAGCGGCGTGTGCCCGGATCGGCCCACCGCGATGGGATTCGCCCCGTGAGCGATCAGCAGCGGCACGACCGCCGTGGCCTGCGCCGTGCCCGCGAGCGACAGGAGTGGCTCCCCCTCCGGCACCCGCTGGTTCGGATCGGCGCCGGCCGCGAGGGCCCGGCGCGTGTCGTCGACGTCGTCCCGCGCGATCGCGATCGCGATCGTGGGCCAGCCGCGGTACAGCGCCCCCGGATGCTGCGGATCGATCGCACCGGCGGACGCCGGCGCGACCGGCGCAATCCGCGGCCGCAGGCCGAGTGCCCGGAGCCGCGCCGCGGCCGCAGTCGCGTCGACCGCGACCGCGGCATCGAGCGCGTCGTCGCCGCGGTCGTCGCGCGCGGCGAGCACGGCGCCGGCGGCGAGCAATGCATCGAGGTTCGCGACGCGATCGGCGCGCGCGGCGTAGAAGAGCGCGGTACGCCCCGCGGAATCGACCGCGGCCGGCGTCGCTCCGTGCCGCAGCAGGAGCTGCGTGATCACCGCATCCGGCCGGGTCGCGGCGAGCATCAACGGCGTCGTCCCGGCCCGATCGGTGACCGCGACCGACGCGCCGAGCCCGAGCAGGGCGCGGGCGGCGACGAGCCGCCCGTCGGCCGCCGCCTGCATCAACGCCGTTCGACCGAACGGGTCGTGGATCCTCGCAGCGCGCGGCCCGATCCGGCGGAGATCCGCCGCATCGTCGCGACGCACGCAATCGAGCACCCACGGCAGCAGGAGCTGCGGATCGGTCATCCCGACGATCTCGCGCGCGAGCGGCAGGCGGTGATCGTGCAGCGCCTGCCGCGCCGGCGGGTATCCGCCGCGCGCCGCCTCGGCGAGCCAGCGTTCGGCGTCGGCGACGCGATCCGCCCG
>JAJXYU010000212.1 GCA_021780395.1 Pseudomonadota bacterium | reverse complement strand
CCGCTCTTGATCCGGGACGCGACGTGCTCCTTGATCCGCTCGTACAAAGGCACTCGCGCAGCCTTCGAAATTTGCCGTGGCATGACGATCGATCGCTCTCTTCGCCGGGTTGATGCGCCGCCCGGCCGTCCCGTCGGCGGATACCGAATAGTCAATGTTGAGTATACAACTTTTCGGGGCACGGATGATCAGCCGGTGGGTCGGTCCGATAACGGCATTGCAGGCCCCAACCCCGCGACCACGCTCGGCTCGCTGTAACGCACGCGCAGGCCACCCTCGGCGCGGTTGTCGATCGCCAGGCGGCCGCCGAGATTGGCGGCGATGCGCCGCATGATCGCGAGCCCGAGCCCGCTGCCCGGGGTGTCGGCCGAGTCGTCGAGACGCTCGAAGGGTTCGAACGCACGCTCGAGGTCCTCGGCGGCGATGCCCGGGCCGGAGTCGACGATCTCGATCACCGTGCGCGCCGCCGTATCCGCAGCGTCCCGCTCGGAATAGATCGCCAGCTCGACCCGGCCGCCCTCCGGCGTGTAGCGCAACGCATTGTCGAGCGCGTTGCGCAGCAGCGTGTAGAGCTGCGTCGGTTCGGTCGCGATCGGCGCGCCCTCGTCGCGGTTCATGCCGAGATCGACGTGGCGCTGCTCGGCGAGGGGCAGCAGATCGGCGACGACCTGGCGCAGCACCGCCGCCGGGTCGACGACCCGGCGCGCGAGCGCGCGCCCGGATTGGGCCCGCGCGAGACTCAAGAGCTGCTCGGTGACGGCGCGGGTGCGGGCGAGCGCCTGCTGCACGTTGCGCAGGCGTTCGCGCGTGTCGGCCGGCAGATCCGCGTGGGCGAGATTGTCGACCTGCAGACTCAGCGCGGCGATCGGCGTGCGCAGTTCGTGGGCCGCATCGGCGACGAAGCGCCGCTCCGTGTCGAGCAAGGTCGCCAAACGCGTGAGCAGCCGGTTGATCGATGCGATGAACGGTCGCATTTCATTCGGCACGTCCTCGACCGGCAAACGGTCCAGGCGATCGTCGCCGCGCGCGTCGATCTGGGCCGCGAGCGCGTGCACCGGTCGCAGGCCGCGGCGCACGACCCAGGCCGACAGCAGCACCAGCACCGGGATCAGCGCGAGCACCGGGAACAGCGCGTACTGGGCGCTGTCGAGCGCGGCCTCGGTACGCAGCGCGGTGCGTTGCGCGACCGCGATCCGGCCGGCGCGCCCGGTGCTCACGAACACGCGCCAATGCCGGCGGTCCGCAGTGAGCGTGTGCATTCCGTCCGCAAGCCTGCGCGGAATGCGGAGCTTGCCCGCGGCGGCGCCGGTGCCGACGCGCTGAATGACGATCGCCGTGTCGGCGTCGACGTCGTTGCCGCGCGGCGCGAGGACCGTCGGCGGCAGCGGATTCCATCGGTGCACGAGCAGCGCGACCTGCCGGAGCTGCTGGTCCTGCAACTCCTTCGCCTCCTGGAAGCCGAGGAGCGATGACACCGACGCCGTGCCGAGCGCGACCAGGATCAGGATCGCCGTGATCCAGCCCCACAGCCCGAACAGCAGCGAGTGCCGGGCTCGTTCCCGCCAGCGGCCGAGCCGGCTCACGGACCCGCTCCGCGATCGCGCGGCAGGTCGCGGTCGACCATCCAGCCGACCCCGCGGACGTTCTTGATCACCGCGGCACCGAGCTTCTTGCGAAGGCTGTGGATCAGATATTCGACCGCGTTGCTCTCCACCTCCTCGCCCCAGCCGTAGATGCGCTCCTCGAGCTCGCTGCGCGACAGCAGCGCGCCCGGGCGCAGCAGCAACGCATGCAGCAACGCGAACTCGCGGTTCGAAAGGCGCACCGACACTCCGGCATGACGCACCTCGCGGGTCGCCGGATCGAGCTCGATCACGCCGTTGCCGAGCACCGGCCGACCCTGCCCGCCCTTGCGCCGTACGACCGCGCGCAGGCGCGCGAGCAGTTCGCCGGCCTCGAACGGCTTGACCAGATAGTCGTCGGCGCCGAGATCGAGGCCGCGAATCCGCTCCTCGACGCCGTCCCGCGCGGTCACGATCAGGACCGGCAACTCGTTGCCGCTCTGACGCAAGCTGCCGAGCACCGCAAGGCCGTCCCGCCGCGGCAGACCGAGATCGAGCAGCAAGGCCTCATAGGGCACGGCGGCCGCGCCGGCGAGTGCCGCCGCGCCGTCGCGCACCCAGTCGACCGCATGGCCGGCATCGCGCAAGGCCTGCTGGGTCGCCGCGCCGAGCATGGGATCGTCCTCGACCAACAAGATCCGCATGGCCGGTACCTTACCCGGATCCGCGGGATCGGTGATAGGGACCGCACCCTCAGTCCAAGCTAAGTCGCCCGAGGCATGCTGGCGTCAACAGGAGGTACTCATGAACACGAAATCGATAGGGTTGACGGGTGTGCTGTTGATCGGCCTGGCGACGATCGCCTCGGCGAAGCCGCTGGCCGGGCACCAATATCTCAAGGAGGCGAAGATTACGCTGCAGCAGGCGCGTGCCACCGCGTTGCACGTCCTCCCCGGCGGCAAGATCGTCAGTCAAGAGCTCGAACGGGAACGCGGCGGCAGCGGCCTGCGTTACAGCTTCGACATCCAGGTCGGCCATGGCCTGCGCGAAGTGGGCGTCGACGCGAAGACCGGCAAGGTGTTGGAGAACAGCGTCGAGGGGCGGCACCACGACTGATCGCGGCGAACGCCGGCGCATCCGAAGCCCCCGGGCGCGCCGGCCCCCTCGGCACCGGTGAGGGCCTCAGCCTCGGCTAAGTCAGACCTGCCATAATGCGCGCCACGCAGGAGACGGAGCCGAATGTCGCACACCACGGTCTGGCGCCCGATCAGCACGGGTCGGCAAGCGCGACGCTTGCCGACGCGGTCACCGTTGCTCGCAATCACCCTGCTCGTCACGGTACTCGCCGCCGGCGGCTGCGCGGTCTACCATCCGCTGCCGCTGCCGCACGGCCCCGAGCTCGCCGCGCGCCTGCCGGGGAGCGCACGCCGACCGCTCGACCTGACCGAGGTCGCGACGCTCGCGGTGCTCAACAATCCCGACTTGAACGCGGCCCGCGCGCGGCTCGGGGTCGCCCGCGCCCAAGCGTTCGCGGCGGGGATCCTGCGGAACCCGCAGTTCAATTTCAGCAGCGACCGGCCGATCGACCGGGTGAACGCACCGGCCGATCCCCGCTACCCGGAATACCACGCCTACGGCTTCGGGCT
>JAJXYU010000119.1 GCA_021780395.1 Pseudomonadota bacterium | reverse complement strand
CGAGCTCGCCGCGGCGGGAACGGCACCAGGCACCGCCGCGGCCCGCCGGGCCGCGTGCCGATCGTGCCAGTGAACCCCGACCGAGACCGCGAGGCCGATCGCGAGACCGATCGCGAGCCCGCTCCCCCCGGAGAGTCCGGCCTTGCGGGACCCCCGATGCGGCGCGCGCCGCGGCTTGTAATCGCGCGTCATCGATCGATGCCTACATCGTCTGCGGCGCGCCGACGCCGAGCAGTTCGAGTCCGTTGCGCACGACCGTCTGCGAGGCTCGCGCGAGCGCGATGCGCGCGTCGCGCAGCGCCGGATCGTCGACGAGGACCTGGTGCGCGCTGTAATTGGTGTGAAAGTCGTTCGCGAGGTCGCGAAGATAGTGTACGAGCGTGTGCGGCGCGCGCTGCACGGCGGCCAGTTCGAGCACCTCCGGATAGAGTGCGAGGCGCTTGGTCAGCGCGAGTTCCTGCGGTTCGCCGAGCCGGTCGAGGTTCGCGAGGCCACGGGCCTCGTCGTGCCCGAGGCCGCGCTCGCCGAGCTGGCGCATCAGGCTCGCGACGCGTGCGTGCGCGTACTGGATGTAATAGACCGGATTCTCGTTGGTACGGGACTTCGCGAGTTCGAGGTCGAAGTCGAGGTGCTGGTCGTTGCTTCGCATCACGTAGAAGAATCGCGCGGCGTCGTTGCCGACCTCGCGCCGCAACTCGCGCAAGGTCACGAACTCCCCGGAACGCGTCGACATCTGCGCCTTCTCGCCGCCCCGGTACAGGGTCACGAACTGCACCAGACGGACCTCGAAACGCTCCGGTGGCCCGCCGAGCGCCGTCAATCCGGCGCGCAGACGCGCGATGTAGCCGTGGTGGTCGGCGCCCCAGACATACAGCAGGTGATCGTAGCCGCGCTCGAGCTTGTTGAATATGTAGGCGATGTCGGACGCGAAGTAGGTCTTCACGCCGTTGTCGCGGACCATCACCCGATCCTTTTCGTCGCCGAATGCCGTGCTGCGGAGCCACAGGGCGCCGTCCTTGCGGTACGCATGACCGGCCCGTTCGAGCGCTGCGAGTGCGCGGTCGATCGAGCCGTCCTCGGCGAGGCTGCGTTCGGAGAACCAGCGATCGAAGGCGACGCGGAACTCCCCGAGGTCGTCCTTGATGTCGCCGAGGATGTCGGCGAGCGTGAAGTCGAGCACCTGCCGGAACGACTCCGCGCCGAGCAGCTCCCGGCTGCGATCGATCAGCGCATCGACGTACGCGTCCTTGTCGCCGCCGTCGATGGTGTCCGGCGGCAGATCGCGGAATACGGCGGCGGCGGGCCGCCGCAGCGCGTCGCCAATCGACGCGCGCAGCGCGCCGGCGATCGTGACGATGTAATCGCCGCGGTAACCGTTGGCCGGGAACACGATCCGCTCGCCACAGACCTCCAGGTAACGCAGCCACGTGCTCGCGGCGAGGATGTCCATCTGCCGGCCCGCGTCGTTCACGTAATATTCACGGTCGACCCGCCAGCCGGTCGCTTCGAACAGATTCGCGAGTGTCGCGCCGTACGCGGCGTGCCGTCCGTGACCGACGTGCAGCGGCCCGGTCGGGTTCGCCGACACGAATTCGACCTGGATGCGCTTGCCCTCGCCGACCGCGGATCGGCCGTAGCGGCTTCCCGCGGCCAGAATTCGCGCGATCTCGGCGCGGTAGGCGCCGTCGTGCACGAAGAAGTTCACGAAACCCGCGCCCGCGATCTCGACCTTCGCAATCGCGGGGTGAGCGGGAATCGCCTCGACGAGCGCGGTGGCCAGGGCTCGCGGATTCTGCCTGGCGGCCTTCGCGAGACGCAGCGCCAGGCTGCTCGCGAAATCCCCGTGCGCGGGATCCCGCGTGTGCTCGACCTCGATCGCGATCGCGCGGGCGGCCGGCGGTACCCGGTCTTCCGGCAGCGCCGCCAGTGCCTGCCGCAACAGAGCTTCGATCGTAGTCTTCACGCGCGTTTCCGTCTCGCCGTCCGTCGGTCTCAAGGGGGGGCAGTTTACCCGAAACTCGTCAATCGACTTCCAGTGGATCGACGTCGAGCGACCAGCGCAAACCATGCGGCGCCGACAGGCTCTCGACGCGCGGCAGCCAGTCGCCGAGGAACCGTTGCAAGGAGGACCGATCGCCCGCTTCGATCAGCAGGTGGGCGCGGTGGCGGTCGGCGCGCCGGGCGATCAGTGCGTTCGCGGGCCCGAGCACGCTGACGCCTCGGGAGCGTTCGACCGCCGTGGCCTGCGCAAGGCGCGAGGCCGCGCACAGGAACGCGTCGAGCCGCACCGGATCCTTCGCGTCGGCCCGCAGCAGCGCGAGGCGCGCGTAGGGTGGCCAGCGCGCCTCGCGCCGCTCGGCGAGCGCCTGTGCCGCGAACGCCTCGTAGCCGGCGTCGATCAGCAACCGCAGCAGCGGGTGATCCGGAAATTCCGTCTGGATCAGGACCTCCCCGGGACGGGTGGCGCGGCCGGCGCGGCCGGCGACCTGGATGATCGTCTGCGCGAGCCGCTCCGCGGCCCGGTAGTCGGTCGCGAACAGGCCCTGGTCGGCGTCCAGGATCACCACCAGCCCGATCTCGGGGAAGTCGTGGCCCTTGGTCAGCATCTGCGTTCCCACCAGGATCCGCGCGTCGCCGCTGCGGACGCGCTCGAGCAGTGCGTCGATCGCGCCCCGCGTCGTCACGGTGTCGCGATCGAGTCGGGCGATCGACTGCCCTGGGAAGAGCCGGCCGAGGGTCTCCTCGATGCGCTCCGTTCCCTGACCCACCGGATGCAGGTCACGACCGCAGGCCTCGCAGCGGTTCGCCGGCGGGCGCTGCGCACCGCAGTGGTGACAGCGCAGGCCGGCGGGATGCCGGTGCAGGGTCAGCCGCGCATCGCAGTGCGCGCAGGTCGCGACCCAGCCGCAGGCGGCGCAAAACAGGGTCGGCGCGTAGCCGCGGCGGTTCTGGAACACGATCACCTGCGCGCCGGCCGCCAGATGCGTCGCGATCGCGGCGATCGCGGGTTGGGAGAATCCGTGGTCGACCGCGTGGCGGCGCAGGTCCACGAGGCGCATCCGCGCGGCGCGTGCGGCGCCGGGCCGCTCCGGCAGCATGAGCTTGCGGTAACGACCCTGGATCGCGTTCTCCAGGCTCTCGAGCGAGGGCGTCGCCGAGCCGAGCACGATCGCGACGTCCGCGCGCCGCGCGCGCACCACGGCGAGGTCGCGGGCGGAGTAGCGGAACCCCTCGTGCTGCTTGTACGACGCATCGTGCTCTTCGTCGACGATGATCAGCGCGAGCCGGGGGAGCGGTACGAGGACGGCCGAGCGGGTGCCGATCACGATGCGCGCCTCCCCGCTGCGCGCGCGCCGCCAGGCGTCGAGCCGCTCGCCCGCCGCCAGCCCGGAGTGCAGGATCGCCGGCGCCGAGTCGAAGCGCTGCCGAAATCGCTCCACCAACTGCGGGGTCAGGGAGATCTCCGGCACCAGCACGAGCGCCTGGCCGTGATCCCCGATCAGTCCCGCGATCGCGCGCAGGTAGACCTCGGTCTTGCCGCTACCGGTCACACCGTGCAGCAGGTGAACCGCGAACCGCTTTCCCGACTCGACGATCCGGTCCACCGCGAGCCGTTGTGCGTCGGTGAGCTCGATCGACGACGACCGGAGCACCGGCGCGACGCCGGGTGGCACATCGGCGGGGAGCGCGGGCTGCGGGCGCTCCCGGATCCAGCCGCGTGTCGCGACCGCGCGAAGAATCGCGGGATCGAACTCGACGCCGAGTTCCGCCGTCGTGCGGGGGCCGATCACGCACAGGTGTGCGAGCAGCGCGCGCTGCGTCGGCGCACGCCGATCCGATGGCGTCGTGGCTTCGGCGAGTCCGAGCGGCGTCGGTTCCCAGAGGAGCCGGGGTTCCTCCAACGAGCGTCCGTCGCGAAGCGCCGCCGGGAGCGCCGCGGCGAGCACTTCGCCGATCGGGTGGTGGTAGTAGTCCGCGGCCCAGCGCAACAGTTCGAAGCCGACGGGGTCGAACAGCGGTTCGCAATCGATGATCTCGCCGGCGTGCTTGAGCTTCGCCCGCGGCATCGTGGAGCGATCGGTGACCGCGACGACGATGCCGATCTTGGTTGTGCGCCCGAACGGGACCCTCACACGAACGCCGGGCCGGGCGCGCGGCGACCCGGCCGGGGTCGCGGCGGCCGGTACGGGCGCGAGATAGTCGAACGTCCGCCGCAGCGGCGTGTCGATCGCGACCTGCAGGATCAGTGAGCCGTCGGAGTTTTCCACAACTGCTGTGGGTAAGTCTGTGAGTAAGCCGGGATCAACGACCGCAAGTGCCCGTTCCCTTTGGGTTCCGATGCATTTGACCAAATTCCGCGCGAAATTGATCTATTCTAAATAAATTCAATCGCTTAAATGACCCTTCGTGAGTTCTGTCGAGATGTATCTCGGAAGTGTGACATGCACCGTCATCTGCGATGTGCGTAAACCGCCGGATCCGCCCGGGCCGCGACACGTGTCAACCGCGGCGCGTGCGCGGCGTTTATACCGGCATCGGCGGGGTTCGTCGAATGATTCCCCGGGGACGAGGCATGGCGGCCTTTGATACGCTGGCATCGAGTTGGAGGAGCGCCGAGGATCCCACCACGAACGGTGAGGGCGCGCTATTGGATCACGCCAGGCAGCTCGATCGATTCCTCGCGGACGTCGAGCGCCGCGCATTCCGGATCGCACAGATCGCGCTTCGCGACGTCGACGATGCGCTCGATGCGGTCCAGGACGCGATGACCAAGCTCGCGAGCCGATATGCGGCGCGGCCCGCCGCGGAGTGGCGCCCGCTGTTCCACCGGATCCTCGAGAACACGATCCGCGACGTGCAGCGACGGCGAACGATTCGCCGGCGGGTGATGGCCTGGGTGCCGACCTGGCGGCCGGACGACGACTCGTCCGTTGAGGAGCCGGCAGATCTCGCGGCGGATCCGAGCCCCCACGGCGCCGAGCGCGCGATGCACGCGCAGGCGCTCGAGCGGCTCGAGGAATCGTTGCGCGCGCTCCCGGCGCGGCAGCGTCAGGCCTTCGTGCTGAGGAATCTCGAGGGACTCGACATCGCCGAGACCGCGGCGGCGATGGCGTGCTCCGAGGGCAGCGTGAAAACGCACTATTCGCGTGCAGTCCACGCGCTGCGCGCCCGACTTGGCGAGGTGTGGTGATGGCGAACCGCGTTCCGGTCGACTGGGAAGCGCGCAGTCGCGCGCTGTACGAGGAGAGCATCGCGACGCTCGATCTGCGTACGCGGTCGCGACTCACCGAGGCGCGGCACGCGGCGCTCGATGCCGCCCGGCGTCCCCGCGCCGCGGTCGGACGCATGCTTCCTCGATGGTCCTGGCTGGTCGCAGGCGTCGCCGCCGCGCTCCTGATGGCCGTCGTCCTGCGGATCGCGATGCCGTCGGGCGGCGCTGCCGCGGGCACGGAAGGTAGCGCAGCACGCGCCGAGGACGCGGGCCTGGTCGCGTCCGCCGACCCGGCGGACGATCCGGTGCGGATGATGAGCGAGGACGCGGACTTCTATACCTGGGCCGCCGGCGTCGCGGCGTCGGCCGACGCCGGTCGGACGGAATGAGACGGACGGTCACGCGATGAACCGGTTTCGACGCCTCGCGATCGGCTTCGTGTTGAGCCTCCCACTCGCCGCCCCGGCGTTCGCCCAATCGTTCTCACCGCCGCCACGGGCGGCGCTCAGCGCGCCGGGCCGTGCCTGGGGGTCGCTCTCGCCGGCGCAGCGGCGGCTGTTGCACGCGTACCGGGGTCGTTGGTCCCGGCTACCGCCGGCACGGCAACGTCTGCTCGCACGCCGTAGCGCGTGGTGGCTGCGCCTGCCGCCTGCCCGACGGACGCTGATCCGCCGCCGCTGGCGGAACTTCCAGCGCTTGCCGCCGGCGGAGCGCCGGCGCATCCGCGCGGCCTATCGCGAGTTCCGGCGACTGCCTCCCGCTCGACGCCGCGCGCTGCGCGCGCAGTGGCGAGGAATGACGCCGATGCAACGACGCGCGGCCCTGGGCCGGTTCCGCGTGCCGCCTCGACGGCGCCGCTGACCCTCGCCGCCGGCTCAGCCGGCGGCCTTGACCGCGTGGATCAGCTGATTCGCGGCCGACTGCGCGTCGCCGTAGAGCATCCGGGTCTGATCGAGGACGAACAGCGCGTTGTCGATGCCGGAGAAGCCCTGACCCTGGCCTCGCTTGATCACGATCACGTTCTTCGCCTTGTCCGCGTTCAGGATCGGCATGCCGTAGATCGGACTCTGCCGGTTGTTGCGCGCGTCCGGGTTGACCACGTCGTTCGCGCCGATGATCAGCGCAACGTCGGCGGTCTCGAATTCCGCGTTGACCTCGTCGAGGTCGGCGATCAGCTCGTACGGCACCCCGGCCTCCGCCAGCAGCACGTTCATGTGCCCCGGCATGCGTCCGGCGACCGGGTGGATCGCGAACCGCAGCTGCACGCCACGGTCGATCAGGAGCTGGCACAGCTCCCAGACCTTGTGCTGAGCCTGCGCGACCGCCATCCCGTAGCCCGGTACGACGATGACCTTCTGCGAAAAGGCGAGCATCACGCCGGCGTCGGAGGCCTCGATCGGCTTCTGCGTGCCGGTGAGGCCGCCGGTCGCGGCCCCGGTCTCCCCGAAGTTCGCGAACAGCACGTTGCCGAGAGAGCGATTCATCGCCTTCGCCATCAGCTGCGTGAGCAAGGTGCCGGCCGCGCCGACGACCGTGCCGGCGATGATCATCGCGGCGTTGTCGAGCACGAAGCCCTCGAACCCGACCGCGAGGCCGGTGAGCGCGTTGTACAGCGATATCACGACGGGCATGTCGGCGCCGCCGATCGGCAAGGTCATCGCGATGCCGAGGAGCAGCGCGAGCACGAAGAAACCGGTGACCGCGGGCGCGGCCGCCTGCGACTGGGCGACGATCGTCGCCCCCACCGCGAGCGTCGCGACCAGGATCGCGAGGTTCACGAGCTTCTGGCCGCCGAAGCGAACCGACTTCGTGATCAGCCCCTGGAGCTTGCCGAACGCGATCAGGCTCCCGCTGAAGGACACCGAGCCAATGAAGCCGCCGATCAGCGCGATCGTCAGGTGGGTCGCGTTCCCGGTCTCGCCGCGATAGAGCTCGACCGCGGCGATCGCGGCGGCAGCCCCACCGCCCATTCCGTTGTACAGCGCGATCATCTGCGGCATGTCCGTCATCGCGACCCGTTTGCCGCTGACCCACGCGAGGCCGCCGCCGACGAGGGCCGCGCCCAGCACGAGGCCGAGGTCGAGCGGCGTCGCCCCCATGAAGACGATGGTGACGATCGTCGCGAGCAGCATGCCGAGGCCCGCCCAGCGCACGCCGCTGACCGCGGTCACCGGCGAGCTCATGCGCTTCAGGCCCAGGATGAACAGTGCCGCCGCGATCAGATACGACAGCTGGATCACCGTGGCGGCCGACATCGTCGCGCCGCTCACGGTCGGCGCTCCTGCTTCTTGCCGGCCGAGACGAACATTCGCAGCATGCGTTCGGTCACCACGTAACCGCCGACCGCGTTACCCGCGGCGAGGAAGACCCCGATCGAGCCGATCACGCGCGCGAGCGTCGAATCCGCGGTGGCGAGCGCGACCATCGCGCCGACCAGCACGATTCCGTGCACGAAGTTCGATCCGGACATCAAGGGCGTGTGCAGGATCACCGGCACCCGCGAGATCACCTCGTAACCGGTGAATGCAGCGAGCATGAAGATGTACAGTGCGATCACGCCGTCGATCATGGGCTTAGTTTCCTTCCACGAGTTTGCGGGTCGCCTCGTGCTTGATGTGGCCGTCGTGGGTCAGGACGGCGCCGGCGAACACCTCGTCGTTCCAGTCGACGAGCCACGCGCCATTCGCGAACGCGGGCTTCACCAGATTCAGCAGGTTGCGCGCATACATTTCGCTCGCGTGGAACGGGAGCGTCGCGCCGAGGTTCACGGGGCCGACGATCGTGACGCCGCGATGGACGAGGGTTTCTCCGGCTCGCGTCAACGCACAGTTGCCGCCCTGCTCGGCCGCGATGTCGACGATCACGGAGCCCGGCCGCATCCGCTCGACCGCGGCTTCGCCGACGATCCGCGGTGCCGCGCGGCCGGGCACCGACGCGGTCGTGATCACCATGTCGCTCGCCGCGATCCGCGCGTCGAGGACGGCCTGCTGCTTCGCCTTCTCCTCGTCGGTGAGCTCTCGAGCGTAGCCGCCGGCGCCTTCGGCGGATACGCCGGTGTCGACGAATTTTGCGCCGAGCGAGCGCACCTGATCCTTGGTCGCGCCGCGAACATCGTAGGCTTCGACCACTGCGCCGAGTCGCTTCGCGGTCGCGATCGCCTGCAGCCCGGCGACGCCCGCGCCGATCACCAGCACCGTCGCCGGCCGGATCGTGCCCGCCGCGGTGGTGAGCATCGGCAGGAATTTCTCGAGCTGATTCGCACCGATCAGCACGGCCTTGTAGCCCGCGACCGCCGCCTGCGAGGACAGCGCGTCCATCGACTGCGCGCGGGAGATCCGGGGGACGAGTTCCATCGCGAAGCTGGTGATCCCCCGGTCGCGCAGCGCGCGCACGAGGTCCGGGCGCGCGTAGGCCTGCATGAAGCCGATCGCGACCGCGCCGGAGCGCAAGGCGCCGACTTCGGCGATCGACGGCGGCTGCACCTTGAGCAGCAGGTCGGCACGCGCGAGGATCGCCTCCGGCTCGGCGAAGGTGACGTCCGCGTACTGCGCGTCGGGGAAATGCGCGGCGTCGCCGGCCCCTCGCTGCATCAGTACCTCGGCGCCGAGGCTCTTGAGCTTCGAGGCCACTTCCGGAGTCACGGCGACCCGGGTCTCTTTCGGGGCGGTTTCCGTGAGGACGCCGACGGTCACGGTCATCTGCTTGCTCTCCTCAAGCGACGTTGAATTATGGCACAGGACTCGACTATCTTTACCAGCCTATGGCGGCCGCGGCGCACGACTTCGGGCCCGACGATCCGCGCGTTCGCGCGGGTGCGGTGCCGGCCGCGCACCCGCTGTCGCAACAGGTGCTGCGGACCGACGTTTCGGGCATGCCGCTCGAGTGGGTCGATTACCGCGAGGCCGCCCGACTCTATCACACGGGACAGGTCGCCTATGCGTGCGGAACGCGCCTGTACCGGCTGTTCGGCGGCACCTCCGCGATCACCGGGCTGCGTACCATGGTCGAGGTGCATTCGATCATCGCGACCGTCGGCCATACCGGCAATCCCGGCAATCTGCGTGGCGCTGCCTACACCCCGCCACTGAACAACCAGACGTTGTTTCGCCGGGACGCGCACCTGTGCCTGTATTGCGGCGTGCGCTTCGGGTACGGGCAGTTGTCGCGCGATCACGTCACGCCATTCAGTCGCGGTGGGCGAGACCTCTGGTCCAACGTCGTGACCGCCTGTCGCCGCTGCAACAATGCGAAGGCGTCGCGAACGCCGGAACAGGCCGGGATGCAGCTCCTCGCGGTCCCGTTCACCCCGACCTATGCGGAGTACATCTATCTGAAGGGCCGGCGCGTGCTCGCCGACCAGATGGAGTACCTGCTCGCGCACTTCCCGCGGTCGAGCCCTCTGCACGAGAGGATCCAGCTCTGGCGGATGTAACCGTGGGTGCGCCTGGCGTCGTCTACCACGTCGATGCGAGCTACTTCGTCTTTCGTGCGTACCATGCGCTCGCGGGCGGCTTCGCGGACGCCGACGGCAACCCGACCCACGCGGTGTACGGATTCGCACGCTTCCTCGCGGATCTCCTGGAGCGCGAGCGCCCTGCGCACGTCGTGGTCGCGTTCGACGAGAGTCTCGGTGTCGAGGTGTCCTACCGGAACTCGATCTTTCCGGCGTACAAGGCGAATCGCGAAGACCCGCCGCCCGATCTCGCGCGGCAGTTCGGGCTGTGCCGCGAATTCTGCCGGCACGTCGGGGTCGCCGAATTCGCGAGCGCCCGCTACGAGGCGGACGACCTGATCGGGACCTTCGTCGCACGTGCTCGATCCGCCGGGCTGCGCAATGTGCTGCTCACGCGCGACAAGGACCTCGCGCAGCTGATCCGAGACGGCGACCTGTTCTGGGACGGCGGCGGTCGCGATCGCTACCGTTACGAGGAAATCGGTGCGCGGTTCGGCGCGCCGCCCGAGCGCTTCGCGGACTTCCTCGCGTTGACCGGAGACGCCGTGGACAACGTCCCCGGGGTCCCCGGGATCGGGCGCAAGACCGCCTCGCGGCTGTTCGAGGAGTTCCGGTCGCTCGAGGATCTCTACGCGAATCTCGACCGCGTCGCGAGGCTCGGACTGCGCGGAACCGAGCGGATCCTGCGGACACTGGCCGCGCATCGCGAGGACGCGTTCCTGGCGCGGCGGCTCACCGCGATACGGTGCGATCTGCCGATCGACGCGACGCTCGAGGACTTGCGGCCTCGCGCTCCCGATCGCAGCGCGGTGTCCGCGTTTCTCGAGCGCCAGGGATTCGGCACGGGCCTGGGCCGCCAGGTCGAACGCATCGCGCTGCGCGCGCAGGCGGACTGCGCGTAGAATGGATTCGCGACGGATTCGGGGAGTCGAGGACGTGTCACAGAAAACCATCCAGTCGGTCTTGCACGAGGAACGCCTGTTCCCGCCACCGGCGCCATTCGTCGCCCGCGCCGGTATCGATGCCGCGACGCTCGAGTCGATGCACGCGCGCGCGGCGCAGGACTACATCGGGTTCTGGGCCGAGCTTGCGGAGCGGGAGATCGAGTGGCGGCGACCCTTCACGATCCCGCTCGACGACTCGGATGCCCCCAACTATCGCTGGTTCAGCGACGGCGCCCTGAACGTTTCCCACAACTGTCTGGACGTGCACCTGATCGAGCGCCCCGACAAGACCGCGATCCTGTTCGAAGGCGAGCCGGGCGACGTGCGCAAGCTGAGCTACCGCGAGCTGCATGCGGAGGTGTGCCGGTTCGCGAACGCACTCAAGATGCACGGGATCAGCAAGGGCGATCGGGTCGTGATCTACATGCCGCTGATTCCCGAGGCGGTCGTCGCGATGCAGGCCTGCGCGCGGATCGGCGCCCTGCATTCGGTCGTGTTCGGCGGGTTCTCGGCGAACGCGGTGAAGGACCGGATCGAGGACGCCGGCGCGAAGATGGTGATCACCGCCGACGGGGGTTGGCGCGGCGGGCATCGAATCGAGCTCAAGCGCGCGGTCGACAGGGCGCTCTCCGAGGGCTGCGCGAGCGTGCAGAGCGTGATCGTCTACGCACGCATCGGCGGCGAATGCGAGATGCGCGCCGGGCGCGACCACTGGTGGCACGAAGTGCTCGCCGGGCAAAGCGCGGCCTGCGAGCCCGAATGGGTCGAGGCCGAGCATCCGCTGTTCCTGCTGTACACGTCGGGTTCGACGGGACGGCCGAAAGGGATACAGCACGCGAGCGGTGGATACCTGCTCGGCGCGAAACTGACCACCCGCTGGGCGTTCGATCTGAAGGAAGACGACGTGTTCTGGTGCACCGCCGACGTCGGCTGGATCACCGGGCATACGTACGTCGCGTACGGACCGCTCGCCGCGGGGGCGACCGTGATGCTGTACGAGGGTGCGCCGACGTATCCGGACGGAGGTCGGTTCTGGCAGCTGTGCGAGACGCACGGCGTCACGATCTTCTATACGGCGCCGACCGCGATTCGCGCGCTGATGAAGCTCGGTGACGAGATTCCGCGTCGCTACGATCTGTCGAAGCTGCGGCTGCTGGGCAGCGTCGGGGAACCGATCAACCCGGAGGCGTGGATGTGGTATCACCGCACGATCGGCGGCGGACACTGCCCGATCGTGGACACCTGGTGGCAGACCGAAACCGGCGCCACGATGATGACCTCCGTGCCGGGCGCGATGCCGACCAAGCCCGGCTCCTGCGCGAAGGCGTTGCCGGGGATCTTCGTCGACGTCGTCGACGAGGACGGGCGTTCGGTCCGTCGGGCGGGCGCGGGCGGCTACCTCGTGATCAAGCGGCCGTGGCCGTCGATGCTGCGTACGATCTGGGGCGACAACGACCGGTACGTGCGCACCTACTGGCAGAAATTCCAGAATCGCTTCTACGTCGCCGGCGACTCGGCACATCGCGACCCGGATGGCTACTACTGGATCATGGGGCGCATCGACGACGTGCTGAACGTCGCCGGGCATCGTCTTGGAACGATGGAGATCGAGTCGGCGCTGGTCGCGCATCCGCGCGTCGCCGAGGCGGCGGTCGTCGGGCGGCCGCACGAGATCAAGGGCGAGTCGGTGTTCGCGTTCCTCGTGACCAAGGGGCCTCGGCCGACCGGTGCGGCCGCTCAGGCACTCGTCGAGGAGTTGCGGTCCTGGGTCGCCGAGCAGCTGAGCCCGATCGCGAAGCCGGACGAGATTCGCTTGACCGAGAATCTGCCGAAGACCCGATCCGGCAAGATCATGCGCCGGCTGTTGCGTGCGATCGCGCGCGGTGAGGAGATCACGCAGGACGTCTCCACGCTCGAGAACCCGGCGATCCTCGAACAGCTGCGCGGCGAACCGGCTGCGCACGAACCGGCCGCCCGCGAGCGGTCTGGCGAAGAGCCGGCCGCGCGCGCGGTCCGCTCGCCGCGCGCGCGGTCCGCCGGGAAGCGGCGTGCCGCGG
>JAJXYU010000052.1 GCA_021780395.1 Pseudomonadota bacterium | reverse complement strand
GGGCGCTGATGCGCCGGCCGAAGGTCCTGCTGCTCGACGAACCCCTGAGCGCGCTCGACAAGAAGTTGCGCGAGCAGACGCAGTTCGAGCTCATGAACATCCAGTATCAGGTCGGGATCACGTTCGTCTTCGTCACCCACGACCAGGACGAGGCAATGGCGCTGTCCACGCGGATCGCGGTGATGAACCAGGGGCGCGTGCTCCAGGTCGGCGCCCCGGCCGAGATCTACGAGTTTCCGACCAACCGGTTCGTCGCCGATTTCGTCGGCACCACGAACCTGTTCGAGGGGGCGGTGCGCCATCAGGACGGCGGCCACGTGACGCTGCATTGCCCGGAGACCGGATCGGACCTCCTGGTCGATGATCCCGGGCGCTACGGCGGCGGCGATCGCGTGTGGCTGTCGGTGCGCCCGGAGAAGATCAAGCTGTCCAAGCAGCCGACGGACGCGGTCGGCGTGAACCAGTTGAAGGGGACGGTCTGGGAGCTCGGCTACCTCGGGAATCGCTCGACCTACCGGGTCAAGACCGCGAGCGGAAAGCTGGTCACCGTGTTCGCCCAGAACGAGCGTCGCACCTCCGAATGGGCGATCGACTGGAGCGACGAGGTGTATCTGTGCTGGAGCGCGGACGCCGGGATCCTGCTGCGCGATTGATGCCGGCGGTGCGGGATGCGCGGCGCCGGTCGGCCGGTGGCCAGCGCGCCCTCTTTATATTATATTGATGACATTATAAAACCACGGCCGCTGGCCAGGATCGCACGCGTGAGACAAGTGAAGACCCTCGGACTCCTCGGGACCGGCGTGATCGGCGGCGGCTGGGCCGCGCGCGCGCTGCACTTTGGCATCGACGTGATCGCGTCGGACGTGAAGCCGGAAATGGAGAACTGGCTGCGCGGCGCGGTCGAGAACGCCGAGCCGGCGCTCGCGCGACTGACCTCGGCTCCGTTGCCGCCGAAGGGCCGCCTGAGTTTCACGACGAACCTGCGCGAAATGGCCGAGCGGGCCGATTTCATCCAGGAGAACATCCCCGAGCAGCTGCCGTTGAAGCAGCGGATCCTTGCGGAGGCGAGCCGCCACGCGGCGCCCGACGTGATCATCGCGTCGAGCACGTCGGGGCTGATGCCGAGCGATCTGCAGCGCGACATGGTCGCGCCGGAGCGCTTTCTCGTCGCGCACCCGTTCAACCCGGTGTACCTCCTGCCGCTGGTCGAACTGGTCGGCGGCAAGGCGACCGCGGCCTCGACGATCGAGGCGGCCGCCGTGTACTTCCGTTACATCGGAATGCACCCGCTGCCCGTGCGCCGCGAGGTGCCGGGACACCTGACCGATCGGCTGCAGGAAGCGCTGTGGCGCGAGATCCTGCACATGGTGAACGACGGAACCGCGACGACCGGCGAGCTGGACGAATCGATCATCTACGGTCCGGGACTGCGCTGGGCTGCGATGGGCACGAACCTGATCTACCACCTCGCGGGCGGCGAGACCGGGATGCGGCACATGCTCGCGCAATTCGGGCCTTGCCTGAAATGGCCGTGGACGCGTCTCGAGGCGCCCGAGCTCACCGAGTCGCTGATCGACCGCATGGTCGAGGGGACCCAGGCACAGGCCGCGGGGCGGTCGATCCGCGAACTGGAGCGGCTGCGCGACGACTATCTGGTGGCGGTTCAGCAGGCGCTGCGCCAGTACGACATCGGTGCCGGATCGACGCTGCGCGCGCTCGAAGAGCGTCTGTACGCGGACGCGGCGAAATCGGCGCAGGCGCTCGACATCGACGCGCCGAAGCCGCTGCGGCTCATCGACACCGTCGTGCGCCCGGAGTGGGTGGACTACAACGCGCACATGACCGACGCGCAGTACCTCACCGTGTTCGGCGATGCGATGGACGTGCTGTACCGGCTGATCGGGATCGACGCGGGCTATCGCAAGGGCGGCCGGATGTTCTACGACGTCGAGACGCACATCAAGTACCTGAAGGAAGTGAAGGCCGGGGAAGGCATCTGCGTCGAGACGCAGGTGCTCGCGGCCGATGCGAAGCGCCTGCACGTGTTCCACGCGCTGCGCCGGCGCGCCGACGGCGAACTGCTCGCGACCGGCGAGCAGATGCACCTGCACGTCGACACCGCGGCGGCGAAGGCGGCGGCGCTCGGCACGGCGGTCCGCGCACGGCTCGACCGGATCGCGAAGGCGCACGCGGGCCTCGCACGGCCGGTCCAGGCCGGGCGGCGCATCGGCGACCGGAACGTCTGATCCGACGGAGGCGCCCGTGCCGAAGATCGTCGACCATGCCGAGCGACGCGAGCAGATCGCCCAGGTCGCCTGCCAGGTCGTCTCCGAGCACGGCTTCGAGCACGCGACGGTCGCCAGGATCGCAAAAGCCGCGGGATACACGACCGGGATGGTCGCGCACTACTACGATTCGAAGCAGCAGATCATCCTCGCGAGCCTGCGGCTGATGCTGCGCCGGGTCGAGTCTCGCCTCATGCGCCGCCACGAGCGCGGCGTCGACGATCTGTTGAGCGTGCTCGCGGAGACGCTGCCGATCGACGCGCAGCGCCACACCGAGTGTGCGTTCTGGATGGCCTTCTGGGGCCACGTGTCGGCGGATCGCCGGCTGCGCCGTCTGAACGCGTGGGTGCACCGGGAGTACATGCGCCTGTACGCGCGTTGCTTCGATGCACACTGGCCGGCGTCGACGCGCTGGCCGAAATCCGTGCGCGACACGGTGCTCAAGTCGACGGTGACCTTCATCAACGGGTTGACCGCGAGCGCGGTCACGAGTCCGGCCGACTGGCCAGCGACCGCCCAGCTCGCGCAACTGCGTCAACAGCTCGAGATGCTGCGTGCGTGGGCCGAGTCGCGGCAGACGCGCGCAGCGGCGAATTCATGAGGAGCGATCGGAATGGATTTTGCGCTGACCGAAGAACAGGAACTCATCGTCAAGACCACGCGGGACTTCGTGCGCAAGGAGCTCTATCCGCATGAAGCCGAGATCGAGGCGACCGGCGTCCTGCGCGACGAACTCCTCGCGCAGCTGAAGGCGAAGGCGATCGCCGCCGGACTCTACGCCGCGAACATGCCGGCCGAGGTCGGCGGCGCGGGGCTCGACACGGTCGCGTGGATCCTGTACGAGAAGGAGCTCGGCGCGACCAACTACGCCTTGCACTGGTCCTGCGTGGGACGTCCGTCGAACATCCTGCTCGCCTGCGAAGGCGAGCAACGCGAGCGCTACCTGCTGCCGGCGGTGCGCGGTGAGCGGGTCGAGTGCCTCGCGATGACCGAACCGGGCGCGGGTTCCGACGTCCGCGGGATGAAGACCACCGCGATTCTCTCGGGCGGGGACTTCGTGATCAACGGCACGAAGCACTTCATCAGTCACGCCGACCATTCCGACTTCGTGATCCTGTTCGCGGCGTCGGGCGAGGAGACGGGGACCCATGGCGTGCGCAAGAAGATCACCGCGTTCCTGATCGATCGGGGCCATCCCGGCTTCACGATCCGCCCGGGCTACCGCAACGTCTCGCATCGCGGTTACACGAACAGCATCCTCGAATTCAACGATTGTCGGGTGCCGAAGTCGGCGGTCCTCGGCGAGGTGCACCGGGGCTTCGAGGTCGCGAACAGCTGGCTCGGTGCGACCCGCCTGCAGGTCGCGGCGACCTGCCTCGGCCGCGCCGAGCGGGCGCTCGATCTCGCGACCCAGTGGGCCGCCGAGCGCACGCAGTTCGGCCAGAAGATCGGCAAGTTCCAGGGGGTCGGCTTCAAGCTCGCCGACATGGTGACCGAGTTGCGGGCGGCGGAGTTGCTGGTACTGCACGCCGCGTGGAAATACGATCAGAAGACCGCGACCGACATGGACATGGCGATCGCGAAGCTGAAGGCGAGCGAGATGCTCGCAATGGTCGCGGACGAGGCCTTGCAGATCCACGGCGGGATGGGCCTGATGAGCGACCTGCCGCTCGAGCGCATCTGGCGCGATGCACGCATCGAGCGGATCTGGGAGGGGACCAGCGAGATCCAGCGACTGATCATCTCGCGCGCGCTGCTGCGCCCGCTCGGCGGCTGACGAGCGAGACGCTCCGCAGGCGAAGCGGGGCCTTGCTTCGTCTCGGAGCGCTTCGCTCGGACACCGGGTATTAGCGCCCGGTCCAGCGGGGTTCGCGCTTCTCCGAGAACGCGCGCGTGCCTTCCTTCAGGTCGTCGGAACGGATCACCTTTTGTACCGCGTCCAGCGCGTCGTGCAGCAGGAACGCCTCGTTCTCCGAGACGGCCTCGGTGCGGCGGATCAGCTGCTTGATCGCCGGGAACAGCAGCGGTGGGCCGTCGGCGAGTTGCTGCGCGATCTCGCGAGCCTTCGCGACCGCCTGACCCTTGGGCACCACGTGATTCGCGAGGCCCCAGTGCTTCGCCTCGTTCGCGTCCATCCAGCGGCCGGTCATCAGGAACTCGACCGCGACGTGGTAGGGGATGCGACGCGGCAACTTGATCGTGCCCGCATCGGCGAGCACGCCGACGTTGATCTCCGGCAGCGCAAACTTCGCGTGCTCCTCCATCACGATGATGTCCGTGCCGAGCACGATCTCGAAGCCGCCGCCGCAGGCGATCCCGTTCACCGCCGAGATCAGCGGCTTGTTCAGGTTGCGAGGGTAGTTCAAGCCGCCGAACCCGCCGACGCCCCAGTCCTCGTCGGACTTCTCGCCGGCGGCGGCCGCCTTCAGATCCCACCCCGGGCAGAAGAACCGGTCGCCGGCGCCGGTCACGATCGCGACCCGCAGCGCCGGATCGTCACGGAACGCGCTGAAGACGTCGTTCAGGCGGCGGCTCGCCGCCAGATCGATCGCATTCGCCTTGGGGCGGTCGATCGTCACCTCGAGGATCGCGCCACGCGCCTCGGTCCGGATGCCATCCTTCATCGTCGCTTCGGACATCGTTCACTCCTCCGTCCAACGGATCAATGCGTCGACGGCCGCGACTCCGCGGCCCACCGGTCTCACGATCAAGGGATTGACGTCGATCTCGGCGAGCCGTTCGACGTTCATCGCCGCGAATTCGCCGACCCGCCGGATCGCCTCCACCAGCGCGGCCACGTCGCCCGGCGGCTTGCCGCGGTACCCCGCGAGCAGGCGGGCGACCCGGGTGCGCGCGAGCGCGTCCCGGATCGTCTCGTCGGTCCAGGGCGGGAGCAGCGCAACCGAGTCGGCGAGCCACTCCGTGAGCACGCCGCCCGCGCCGAGCACGAGCACCTGCCCGAACTGCGGATCGACGATCACGCCGACCAGGACTTCGGCGACCCCGTCGACGATCATCTCCTCGACGAGGAGCGAATCCGACAGGGCGGCGAGGCGAGCCGCCGCCGCGGTCGCCGCGGCGTGGTCGCGGAGGTCGAGCACCACGCCGCCGACCTCGGTCTTGTGCTCGAGGTTTGCCGCCAGGGCCTTGATCACGACCGGGAAGCCGATCGCCGCGGCGGCGTCGGCCGCCTCGGCGGGCGTTGCGACCGCGTTGCGCGGGATCGCGACGCCGTGGCGTGCGAGGACCGCCTTGCCGTCCCGCTCGTCCGATCCGCGTGCGCGGGACGCGTCGATGCGCCGGCGCGGGATCCGCAGGTCGACGCCCGGGCCGCGCCAGGCGCGGCCGACCGCTCCCGCCGCCGACAGCGCTTCGAGACCTTCGCGCAGGCCCTGCAGCGGCACGACGCCGCCGCGCAGGCACTTGCCGCGGATCCGCTCGCCCATCGTCTCCGGGAGCGAGGAGAGCAGCGCGACGCGGGGTCCGGCCCCGGCTGCGACGTCGATGTACTCGTCGATCACCACGTCGAAGGCCGAGGTATCGGTCTTGCCGTCCGGCGGACAGTCGAGCATGAAGCCGACCGCGTCGTACCCGCCCTCGAGCACCGCCGCGAACACCTTGCGCAAGGCCGGCGGGTCGAACCACAGGTACGTGTGCATGTCGAACGGATTCGCGATGCTCACGCGATCGCCAAGCAGCGCCGCGAGACGCTCGGCCTGAGGCGCCGGAATCGACGGGAACTCGATCGGCAGATCCCGCGCGACGTCGGCGGTCATCGCCATGTCGCCGCCGGAAGCGCCGATGATCGCGATCTTCCCGCCGCCGGTCGGGCCGCCGACGTGGAAGACCTTCAAGGTCTCGCACAGCGCGCCGAGGGTGTCGCAGCGGGCGATGCCGGCCTGCCGGCAGAATGCGTCGAACACCGAGTCGGCGCCGGCGAGCGCCCCGGTGTGGCTGTGCGCGGTCCTCGCGGCCGCAGCGGTGCGGCCGGACTTGATCGCCGCGATCGGCTTGCCCGCGCGCCGTGCGACCTCGGCGGCGCGCGCGAAGCGGGCCGGATCCTGGATCCCTTCGAGGTACAGGCCGAACGCAGTGACCCGTGGGTCGTGCGCGAGCGTCTCGATCAGGTCCTCGACCGCGATGCGGGTCTGGTTGCCGACCGAGAACAGATAGCCGATCGGGAGCGATCGCTGGTTGAACATCAGCGTGAGCGCGAGCGTTCCGCTCTGGCAGATCATCGCGACCCCGCGATCCGGCGAAGCGCCGACGATCTGGTCCGGCATCATCGCGACGCGGTCGAAGAAATTCACGAACCCGTAGCAGTTCGGGCCGAAGAACGGCAGGTCACCAGCACGCTCGCACAGTGCCGCGGTCAACTGCCGCCCGAGCTCGGTGCCGGTCTCCGAGAAGCCGGAGCTGAAGCACACGAACCCGCCGGTTCCGCGGCGCGCGAGCGCCGCCGCGACTCCGGGCACCTCGGTGTTCGGCACCGCGAGGAACGCCGCGTCGGGCGCATCGGGCAATTCGTCGACCGAGCGAACCACCGGGGCGTCCGGCGTCGACGGTCGGGTCGGGTGCACGCGCCAGATCGGACCCGCGAAGCCGATCGTGCGGCTGCCGGCGGCGACGGCGTCGGTCCAGGCACTCGCGCCGATCAGCGCGATGCTGCGCGGCGCGATCAGCCGGCGCAAGGCGGTGGAACTCATCCCGGTCATCCCCGACGGATCGCGAGCGTGCGGGACCGCGGCCAGTCGGACGGCCACTCGGCGGTGCACTTCAGTTGCTCGACGCGATCGGCGATCGCCGCCGGCAGTGGCGCGCTCTTCGTCGGTTCACCCTGGATCACGTGCAGCAGCATCGCCTCGAGGACCGCGGCGACCGTGCGGTCGGTGCCGCGCTCGAACACGCCGGCGATCAGGATGCGCTTCGCGTCGGCATCGAGCACCACGCAACGCACCCGCAGGGCGTCCGACTGCTTCACCTCGTGCAGGAAGTGGCAGTGCATCTCCAGCGTGTAGAGCGTTCCCCGGGTGCGTGCGCGATAGTCGGCGTCGAGGCCGAGCTGATCCATCACGTCGTCGATCGCGAGGCTGAACGCGACGCCGTAGTACGCGTCGCGCAGATGGCCGTTGTAATCGATCCAGGTCGGCTCGATCGCGACCTCGTAGGGCTTCAACGCCTCCATCCCGCGCGGCTCCCGCTCAGCCGAGCTTGAGGCGCCCGCGCGCCTCGGCCGGGGTCAGCACGCGCGCGCCCATCGCCTCGACGATCGAGCGGGCCTTCGTGACGAGCTGCGCATTGCTCGCGTAGACACCCTTGCTGAGGTACAGGTTGTCCTCGAGACCGACGCGAACGTTGCCGCCGAGCAGCACCGACTGCGCGACCCAGGGCATCTGCATGCGGCTGATCGCGAACGTTCCCCAGTTGCAGTCCGGCGGCAGCGCGTTGACCATCGCGAGCGCGTGGCCGATGTCGGCGGGCACGCCGTACTGGATCCCCATGCACAGCTGGATCAGCGACGGCGACTCGAGGAGACCTTCCTTGATCATCTGCTTCACGAACCAGAGGTTCCCGGTGTCGAACACCTCGAGCTCGGGTTTGACCTTCAGATCCTTCAGGATCGCCGCGCCCTGGCGCAGGTAGTTCGGCGTCGACACGTACGCGCGGTTGCCGTCGCCGAAGTTCAGGCTGCCGCAGTCGAGCGTCGCGATTTCCGGGCGATACCGTCCTTCCTGGCACAGATCGATCACGTGCCGCATGCGATCTTCCTGGTTCACGAAGTCGCTGCCCGGTCCCGGGGTGTCCGCGAGGCCCTTGTCGCCGACGACGATGTATCCGCCCATTCCGCAGGTCAGGTTCACGATCACGTCGACGCCGCTCTCGCGGATCCGCTTGACGACCTCGCGGTAGTGGCGGGTCTCCATGCTGAACGCGCCGGTGTCCGGGTCGCGAACGTGGATGTGCACGATCGCCGCGCCGGCCTTGGCCGCCTCGATCGACGTGGCCGCGATCTCGGCCGGCGTGACCGCGCAGTGCGGGCTCTTGGTGACTTTGGTGTCGTCGCCGGTCACGGCGCAGCTGATGATCACTTCGTGGTTCATGGCGGCTCCTGGTCCTGAGTCCTTGAGGGGAAGGCGTGGTCCGGTCAAATTATCATGACGATAATATTTACACCAGACGCGACGGCCGGCGGGGGCGGGCGGGGTCCGCGGCCGATCAGGCGGCGGCGCGCGCCCGGGCCCCCGCGAGCGCGCTGAGGATCTCCTCCTCGCCGCAGACCCCGACGACGCAGCCGCCCTCGGTCAGCACGACGGGGTGGCCCGAGCGCTGGCGCAACGCGATGATCTCGTGCAGGGACAGCGAGGCCGGGGCGATCGCGAGCCCGGCGATGGCGGCCGGCAGCGCCCCGTCGGCGGGAACGGGAACCAGCGCCAGCGGATGGCCGTCCGCGCGGGCCTCGCCCGGACGGCCGTCCGCATCGACCGCGAGCGCGTATCGTCCGGCCGGATCGAGGCGCAGTGCGCCGTCGCCCGTGGGGAGGGCGCCCCGTTCGCGCATGATCATCGCGCCGGTGAGCACGTCGAGCGGATTCATGTGGCGCACGAACTCGGCGACGTATTCGTTCGCCGGCGCGAGCACGATGTCCTCGGTGGTGCCCGTCTGGACGATGCGGCCGCCCTCGAGGATCGTGATCCGGTCACCGAGCCGCAGCGCTTCGTCCATGTCGTGGCTCACGAACAGGATCGTCTTCTTCACGCGCGCCTGCAGCGCCAGGAGCTCGTCCTGCAGCTTTCCGCGAATCAGCGGGTCCAGCGCGGAAAACGGCTCGTCCATCAGCAGGATGTCCGCATCGGTCGCGAAGGCCCGCGCGAGGCCGACCCGCTGCTGCATCCCGCCGGAGAGCTCGGCGACGTGACGGTCGGCCCATTGCGTCAGGCCGACGAGTTCGAGCTTCTCGTCGACGACGCGGCGGCGTGCCGCGACCGATTCACCGCGCAGCTCCAGGCCGAACCCCACGTTGTCGCGCACGGTGCGCCAGGGCAGCAGCCCGAACTGCTGGAACACCATCGCGATCCGCTCGCGACGCAGACGCCGGAGCGCGGTCGCATCGCAATTCGCGACGTCGATCGCGCCGTCCGGCTCATGGACGAGCACCGAGCCGCGTGCGACCCGGTTCAATCCGTTCGCCGCGCGCAGCAGGGTCGACTTGCCCGAGCCCGACAGTCCCATCAGCACCGAGATCTCGCCCCGGTCGACCGCGAGCGAGGCCCCGGCGACGCCGACGATCACCGCGAGCTTCTCCGCGATCTCGGCGCGGGTGCGGCCCGCATCGAGGAGCGCGAGCGCGTCGCGCAGCGCCTTGCGGCCGTCGCGCCGATCGTGGGGCGGAAAGAGGATGTCGACGGACCTGAATTCGATCGCGACGTTCATCGGGGCGCTCCGGATTCCTTCGGACGGCTCACGCGGTCGAGAATGATCGCGAGCAGCACGATCGCGAATCCCGCCTCGAAACCCATGCCGACCTGGACCGTGTTCAGCGCCCGCACCACGGGGACGCCGAGGCCGCCGGCGCCGACCAGTGCCGCGATCACGACCATCGACAGGCTCAGCATGATGCACTGGGTCACGCCGGCGACGATCGTCGGCGACGCGCTCGGCAATTCGACCTTCCACAGCAGCTGCGCGGGCGTCGCCCCGAAGGCCTCGCCCGCCTCGATCAGCGGGCGGGGCACCGACGAGATCCCCAGATGCGTGAGGCGTATCGGCGCGGGCAGCGCAAAGATCACGGTCGAGATCAGGCCGGGAACGACGCCGAGTCCGAACAGCACCAGGGTCGGGATCAGGTACACGAACGTCGGCAAGGTCTGCATCAGGTCGAGCACCGGCCGCATCGCCGCGTACAGCCGCGGTCGGTGTGCCGCCGCTATTCCAAGCGGCACGCCGATCAGGGTCGACAGCACGGTCGAGACGATCACCAGCGACAGCGTCTCCAGCGTCTCGGCCCAGTAACCCTGGTTCAGGATGAACAGCAGACCGAGCGCGACGAACACGGCGAGACCCCAGGAGCGGCGCAGCGCCCAGACCGCGAGTGCGGCGATCACGATGAACACCGGTGCCGACACGTCGCGCATCAGCGCGGTCAGGCCGTCCACGGTCCGGCCGATCGCGGTCGACACCGCGTTGAAGAAGCGGGTGCCGTGCGCCTTGATCGCGTCGATCATCTCCGCGACCGCATTGCCGACCGGGATCTTGTGGGCGACGATCCACTCCTCGAAGTCGGCCGGCGTGTGCTTGGGGCCCCCGACGATCACCGCGGCGCCGGCCGGGCGCCCGTCGAAGGTCGTGACGCCCTTCAGCCAGCCGTTCACCGTGCTCGCGTGCGTCTTCAGCCAGGCGGCGGCCGCCGCCCGCGGCTGTTCGTGCCGATCCAGGATCGCATCCATCATCTCGTTCTCGCCCTGCAGAGAGAACTGCAGGTTCTCGAGCAGGTGCCCGACGTTCGGGCATTGCTCGAGGTAGTGCGCGCGCGTGACCGTGTAGACCGTCGCGCCGCCGAAGTTCGGCCCGAACACCGCGTCGCCGCCGTTCAGGTACCGCAGGTCGAACCGCATGTTCATCGGATGCGGTTCCCAGGCGAGGAACACGATCGGCTGTTTCGCCTGGTACGCGCGTGCGACCTGAGCGAGCATGCCTTGCTCGCTCGACTCGACGAGATGGAAATTGCCGAGACCGAACAGGTTCTTCTTCAACATCATCAGGATCTTGCGGTTGCCGTCGTTCCCCGGCTCGATCCCGTAGATCCGGTTTTTCAGCGGCGCTGCGAAGCGCTCGATGTCCGCGAAGCGCGTCAGGCCCGCCGCATAGGTGTACGCGGGGACCGCGAGCGTGTACTTCGCGCCGACGAGATTCGCCCGCACGACGTCGATCGTACCGGCCGCGATGAAGCGGCGGCGGTCCGCCTCCTGGGTCGGCATCCAGTTCCCGAGAAACACGTCGATGTCGTTGTCCGCGAGCGACGCGAACGTGACCGGCACCGAGAGCACGGTGATCCGTGGCGAGTAGCCGAGCCGGCGCAGCAGCTCGGTGGTGATCGCCGTGGTCGAGGTCACGTCGGTCCAGCCGACGTCCGAGAAGCGCACGATCCGGCATTCGGCGGGATCGGCCGCCGCCCGGACCGCGCTCGGCCAGCCCGCGAACGTGATCGCCACGAGGCCCCAGAGCACGCCGGCCCATGCCGCGGCGCGGGCTCGACGGGTATTGACCGGGACCGCCGCGCGGCGGCATGATGACGCCTCGGAGCGGTCGTTTGAACGTGCGTTTAATCTCGTCTCGCCAGCGCTCACCGATTGCTTCCTAATCAATTGAAATTATTAATCGATTATTATTTTTTCCGATCGTAGACGAATTTCCGGCGGCCGTCCATCACGGTCGACCGTGCAGCCAGCGAGGGCCCTGCGATTGAACAGTCACTCAACTCCCCGTGCCGACGCGTCCCGTGAAGCGGTCGAGGACATGCGCCGGCGACAGCTGATCGAGGTCACGATCGATAGCCTAGCGGAAGTCGGATTCACCGGCACGACCTTGGCCCAGATCGCCGCGCGCGCCGACGTCTCTCCCGGTCTCGTCGCGCATTATTTCGGCGACAAGGACGGTCTGCTGGTCGCCGCGTTTCGCTCGCTCGCCCGGCGGGTCGGCGATCACGTACGAGCCCGCCTGCGTCGTGCGCACACGCCGCGCGGGCGCATCCAGGCGGTGATCGACGCCAATCTCGCGCCGGAGGAGTTCGAGCGGCGCAGCGGGACCGCGTGGCTGCAGTTCTGGGGCCAGGCCTTGCAGGTCGACGGCCTGCGGCGCGTGCAGTCGGTGTACCAGCGCCGCACGCTCTCCACCCTGAAGGCCTCGCTCGCGAAACTCGTGCCGCCCGAGCAGGCCGGTCGGATCGCGGCGATGATCGCGGCGATGATCGACGGCGTGTATCTGCGGGCAGCGCTGTCGGAGTGGCGCGAGGCGGACAGCGAGGCGGCGAGGGCGCTGGTCACGGCGTTCGTCGACGGCCGCCTGCGCGAGATCGCGTCCCTGGCCGCGGTCGACGCGCGGTCCCGGCGGGTCGCGGACGGTGCCGCCCCCGGGGTGCCGCGCGCGGGCGAGCGCTTCGCGACGATCAATCCGGCGACCGGCGCGGTGCTCGCGCATTTCACCGTCGCGGGGGCGAGCGAGGTCGACGCCGCGGTCGAGCGCGCGCGCCAGGCGCAGGCCGACTGGGGCACCTGGCCCGGCGCGCAGCGCGCGCGCGTGCTGCGCCGGGCCGCGGCACTGCTGCGCGAACGGAACGATGCGCTCGCCGAGCTCGAGACCCTGGACACCGGCAAGCCGATCCAGGAGACGCGCGTCGTCGACGCGATCTCGGGTGCG